>JAOTWH010000107.1 GCA_029863035.1 Acidimicrobiia bacterium
AGGACGACGACTACCTCCAGCTCGACGATCTGGTGGTGGTGGGCACTGCGGTCCCCACCCACGGTGAGATCAAGACCTACGGGGTGGTCACCGAGGTCGAAGCGATGTTCGAAGGGGCGACGTTCGAGTCGGATACCCGGCTGATCGCCGAGAAGGGCGTGTTGCCGGCTGCCAAAGTCCGCTCCGCCGAGGTGGCGATCACCAGGGTCGACCCCGAGGTGTGGGTGGCTCCCGACCCGGGAGGGGTGGTGGAGCGGGCCACCGGCGAGGAGCGCAACCGCGCCCTCTATGTCGATCAAATGGGGCGACCTCTGCCGGTCGGCATCGGCCGCGACGGCGAACCGATGTACGCCGACCTCGACTTCTTCGACGGGCGCAAGGGCGGACACATGTCGATCTCCGGCATCAGCGGTGTGGCGACCAAGACTTCGTTCGCTCTGTTCTTCCTTCGCATGTTGACCGGTAGGCCAGACATCGTGGAGGAGGCCGCCCAGAACCTGCGGGTTCTGGTGTTCAACGTCAAGGGCGAGGACCTGCTGTGGCTGGATAAGCCGAACACCCAGTTCACACCGCAGGCCGCGCAGGTATGGGAGAGGTTGGGGGTCAAACCCGAGCCGTTCCCCTCGGTCGCTTTCTGGGCACCGCCCCGCACCCGCTCCGGCGACGCCGTAGTCCCTGACCTGGGAGGACGCCAGGAGGGCGTCGAGGTGTTCCGCTGGACCCCTCGCGAGTTCATCGACGAGGGCCTGCTGCGGTTCCTTTTCACGGATGCCTCCGACTTCCGCAACCAGATCCCATTCATCTCGGAACGAGTGGAGGCACAACTGAAACGTTTCGCGGTGGACGTGGCCGGCGAGCCGGGCGCCGTCGTTTTGCGCGATCCTGTGGAGGGCCATCGGAGCGGCGATGCGGTCAACCCAGACAAGGGTGAGCGGATAGTGCGTGACCTCGCCTCGCTGGCCGATGCTCTGGCGGAGTTCATCGACCCCGACGGTGGTGAGCCAGATCAGCGCTGGACTGGGCGAGTGCAGGTTGGAACGGTTTCAGCTTTCATGCGACGCCTCCACGCTGGAGTCAACAGGCTTGGCCAACTGGTGGCTGCCGGCGAGAGCCGTCGCATCGACCGAGCGCGTGCCCAAATAAGCGTGGTCGGCATCCAATCCCTGCACGAGCTTGGCCAACGATTCGTGGTTGGCGCATTGCTGGCAGAGACCTTCGCCGAAAAGGAACAGTCGGGACAGCGCCTTCCTCTCTCGGTGGTAGTACTCGATGAGCTCAACAAGTACGCGCCGCGCGATGGGCAGAGCCCAATCAAGGACATGCTCATCGACATCGCCCAGAGGGGTCGCTCGCTTGGGGTTCTGTTGGTGGGCGCCCAACAAACGGCCTCGAGAGTCGCCCCTGAGGTGCTGGAGAACGCGGCGATTCGGGTCACCGGCCGCCTCGATGCCGCCGAAGCGGAGCGAGCCGAGTACGGCTGGATGCTCCCCAGCACCCGAGCAAGGGCTCGCCTCCTCAAGCCGGGAACCATGGTGCTTTCCCAACCTTCGATCCCTGTGCCCCTTGTTGTCGACTTCCCCTTCCCGCCGTGGGCGACAAGACGTGAGGAGGCCGACCTAACGGAAGGCGCGTTCGACGAGCTGTGAGAATCCTTCATACCTCCGATTGGCATGTCGGCAAGCGACTCGGTCGCTACGACCGCACCGATGAGTACGCCGCCGCGATCGACGAAGTGGTGGACATCGCCGATGCCGAGCAAGCCGAGCTGGTCATCGTTGCGGGCGATGTGTTCGATCGACCCCAGCCGCCGGTCGATGCGTTGCGCCTTGCGTTCGATGGCCTGGCCCGCCTGGCGACCAAGCGGCCGGTGGTGGCGGTGGCCGGCAACCACGACTCGGCCGAGTTCTTCGAGGCGCTTGCGCCATTCTTGGTGGGCAGCGGCATCCATCTGGTTGGCGACATCAAGCACCCAGATTCCGGTGGGATCCTTGAGTTGGAGACGACAAGTGGGCTAGCGCGGGTCGCTTGCTTCCCTTTCCTGCGTCAGGGCAGGACGGTCGACTTCATGGCGGAGACCGGCCAGTGGTACGGCGCCTACGCCGAGCGAGTGCGAGCCATTTGCGACTCCTATGCCGCAGCCCTCGCTGCCGGCGACGGCGTAGCCGTGTTGGCAGCCCACTTCATGGTGACCGGGGCGCGCATCGGCGGGGGAGCGGCCGGCAGAGGCGAGCGAGAGCTTCACATCGGAGAGGCATACGCCGCAACCTCGGATGCCATCCCCAAGACATTGAGCTACGTGGCCCTTGGCCATATTCACGCGCCTCAGCCGGTACCGGGAGCGAACGTTCCGGCCGAGTACGCCGGGTCGCTGTTGCCCCTTGACTTCGGTGAAGCGGGTGAGACCAAGCGAGTGGTCATGGTCGACGCTCAGCCGGGTCGCCCGGCCGGCGTAACAAGCATCCCGCTCAGCTCTGGCAGGCCGTTGCTTCGAGCCACTGGCACCTGGGACGAGTTGGTTGGGCGCGAGGACCTCGATGGTGCCTATGTCGACCTGACGGTCCTCACCGACGGGCCCGACCCCGCCTTGGCCGAGAAGGCCAGAGAGCGCTTCGCGTTCATCGTCAAGGTCCGCGCCGAATACCAACGCGCCGAGGTGAACACCTCGTCGTTGGCCGAGCGCACCTTGCCCGAGCTGTATGACGAGTTCCATCAACAGACCCATGGCGGTTCCCCAACCCCCGAAGTGGCTGCGGCGTTTGGCGAGCTGTTGGACGAGGTGATGAGTGCGTCCTCTTAGGTTGACCGTTCGCGGTTTCCGTTCGTACGGTGATGAAGCTTCGTTCGACTTCTCCGAACGGAGTCTGGTTGGAATCGTCGGACCTATCGGCAGCGGAAAGTCGAGCCTGCTCGATGCTGTGTCTTTCGCCCTATACGGACGCACACCAACCGTCACCAAGGAGACCAGGTCGCTCATCAATCAGCGCCGCGATGCTGCCCATGTTGAGCTGTGGTTCGATGTCGACGGGACCACCTGGAGAGCCGTGCGAGCGCTACGCCGCAAGGGTCAGAGCGCCCACGCTCTGGAGCGCTACAGATCGTTCGATCCCGGCTCCCAGCGATTGGAATCGATCGAGCAGGAGAAGGTGGTCAACGTCCGGATCGCCGAGCTTCTGGGTCTCGACTTTCAGGCATTCAGTCGCTCAGTGCTGTTGGCTCAGAACCAGTTCGCCCGATTTCTGGAGGCGACCGCTGGCGAGCGAAACGACGTTCTCAAGGGTGTGTTCGGCCTCGATCGCATCGACGACATGCGCCTGGCAGCCAAGACCAAGCGCGACGCCGCCTCGCGTGATCTGGAAGAGCTGGAGCGGCGTCGCGGCGAGCTGGTGTCGGACAAGGCTGCTTTGGCAAAGGCCAAGAGCGACCGGGCAGACCATGTGAAGGTGCTCGATCGCCTGGAGCAGGCCCGTCCCGAATTCCACGAGGTAGCGAGACGGCTGGCGGCCGCCACCGAAGCCGCCGCCCAATCCAAGGTGCGCCTGGTCGGCCTCAAAGAGCTTGCCGCCAAGATGCCGAATCGCAAGGCAACCGAACAGGTGCTGGCACGAGCCTCCTCCGGTGCGGAGGCTGTCGCCAAAGCCGAGGATCTGTTGAACAAGTCGGCCACGGCCTTGGCGACAGTGGAGGAAGAGCTCGCCAAGACCGTTGAGGAAGTGGGGTCGAGTGAGGACCATGGCCGGCTTGCCCTCAACATTTCTCAGGCAACTGACCTGGCTCGCCAGGTGGCAAGAGCAACTCAGCAGGCGAACGAAGCACTCAAAGCGTCCACCGCCTCAGAGGAGGCCGCCAAGGATCTCGCCGCCGCTGCCGAGAAGGCAGACAGTTCTGCCAAGAAGGCGGACGAAGGCCGGGCCTCCGCTATGGAGCTACGCCGGGTGGCGGAAACCACGCTGCACCAAACACGGCACGCCTCGATGGCTCTCACGCTGCGCCAGGGATTGGCCACTGGTGAATCGTGTCCGGTGTGCATCCAGAAGGTGTCCGAGCTGCCTGCCGCGCAGGGCACCCCAGACCTGTCTGCCGCCGAGAAGGAATTGGAGAAGGCTCGCCAGCGCGAGACGAAAGCGGTCGCGGCCGCCGAGAAGGCATCGGTTGCAGCGGCCACTGCAGCCGAGCGGGCGAGCGCCGCCAAGGTCGCCAACAAAGAGGCGCTGGCGTTGGCGCAACAAGCCCAGAAGGAAGCTGCCGGCGCAGCGGATGAGCACCTGACTGCCATGAAGAAGGTTCTGGTGGAGCTGGGCGGAGAGGGCGATCCCGAAAAGCTGTTGGCATCTCGTATCAAGAGGCTGGAGACGGCCGAGAAGAAGCGGGCCGACGCCGTGGCTGCACGCGAGGCCGCGAGATCCAAGCTGGACGCGGCTCGCGAGTCGGTAGCCGCCGATGCGTCGGCTTTGCAGCGGTTGGCGACCGAAGTGGCGAGCCTGTCGACGGCCATGGGCACTCCGATAGAGCCAACGGCCGATAGCCGCCAGCTAGGCGAGGCTCTATCGGCTTTGCGCGACTTGTGGGAGAGAGAATCGGCCGGTGCCGAGGACGATCGCAAGGAGGCGTCCCGGATCATCGAAGATGCCGAGGCAGGTCGCAAGCAGATTCTGAAGGAAGCCGGCGTAGCACCCGATGTTGACTTCGACCAGGCGCACCAGGCTGCCCTGCAGCGCGCTGCCGCTCTCGCTGCCCTGATCGAGGAATTCGAGAAAAGGGTGGGCCGTCTTGCCTCCTTGGAAAAGGAGAACACCGCAACGTTGGCTACCAGGTCCGTCTACCAGCACCTGGTCGACGACCTCTCACAGCCCAAGTTCATCGACTACCTACTTGGGGAGGAGCGGGTAGCCCTCAGCGAGCTGGCGGCCGAGCGGTTCGAGATGTTGTCGGATGGTCGATATCGCTTCAGCACCGATGGGACCTTCGACGTGATCGACCTGGCGGCCGCGGAGACAACTCGCAAAGCGCGGTCGCTTTCGGGCGGCGAGACGTTCCTTGCGTCGCTCGCCATGGCTCTTGCACTGGCGGAGATGGTGACTCGCCAGGGCGGGCGACTCGACGCCTTCTTCCTCGACGAAGGATTCGGAAGTCTCGATGCCGACCACCTCGAGCTGGCTATGGACGGCGTGGAGCGGATGGTGGCCTCCAACCGATTGGTAGCTGTGGTTAGCCACGTCCCGGAATTACGCCACCGTCTTGAGGATCTGATCGAGCTCGGCAAAGACCCGGTAACCGGCGACACCGTGGTGCACCGCTCGTAGTGGGCCCGCTGGCTGGTCTGCGCGTTGTCGAGATCGCCTCCATCGGACCCGGTCCGTTCTGCGCCATGATGCTGGCCGACATGGGGGCCTCCGTCTTGCGTCTTGAGCGGCCCGATGCCACGAATCTGTCCAGCCGCGACCCGCTGTTGCGAAGCCGTCGCTCCGTTGTAGTCGATCTCAAGCAAGCGGCCGGGGCGGAGCTGGTGCGCGAGCTTGCCAAGTCGGCAGACGCGTTAATCGAGGGATTCCGACCGGGGGTCGCCGAGAAACTTGGAATCGGCCCTGACGATTGCATGGCCGTGAATCGACGATTGATCTACGGGCGGATGACGGGTTGGGGCCAAAGTGGACCCCTGAGCCTGTCCGCCGGGCACGACATCAACTACATCGCGGTGTCTGGCGTGTTGAGCGCCTTGGGCCGTGCCGACCAACCCCCAACGCCACCGATGAATCTGGTTGGCGACTTCGGAGGGGGCGGGATGTTGTTGGCTTTCGGGGTATTGGCGGCCTTGTTGGAAGCAGGCCGCTCTGGCGAGGGCCAGGTTGTCGACGCTGCCATGGTCGAGGGTTCAGCGCTATTGGCGTCGATGCAGTTCGGGATGCTTGCCGAGGGAACCTGGTCCGATGTCAGGGGAAGTAACTTGTTGGACACGGGCGCGCCGTTCTATGACGTTTACCTCACATCGGACGATCAATGGGTAGCCGTGGGAGCGCTGGAGCCTAAGTTCTTCGCTGCGTTGATGGCTGAGCTCGATCTGGACTTCGATGTGGTAGATCAGTACGACAAGGAGAGGTGGCCCGCGTTGCGCCACGAGCTGACTGTGGCATTCGCTTCGAGGACCGGCCAAGAGTGGAGTGAGCTGTTGGAAGGAACCGATGCGTGTGCCGTCTCCGTGCTGTCGATGAAAGACGCTCCTGACCATCCCCACAACGCGCATCGCCGGTCGTTCGTCGATGTGGCAGGCGTTGTCCAACCCGCCCCTGCTCCAAGATTCTCGAGGACGCCGGCCGGCGAGCCGAGCTCAGCGATCCACGATGCCGATGCTCTGGCAGAGTGGGGTATCGATACAGACCGGCTGGCTGCTCTCAAGCAGTCCGGGGTGGTGGGCTAGATGGCCAAGCTTGGCATCGTGGGGCGTCCCAACTCGGGCAAGACAACTCTCTTCAACGCGTTGTGCGGCCTCGATGCGCCCGTCGCGGCCCACCCATTTTCGACCACCGAGGTGAATCTCGGAGTTGCCAAGATCCCAGACGAGTGGCTCGAGCGGGGGGCCGAAGTCGAGAGCTCGGCCAAGATCGTCCACGCCACCCTCGAGTTGATGGACGTGCCCCAGGTACCGGGTTCCAAGGAACTGTCGCCAGACGCGCTTGGGAAGTTGCGGGAGATGGACGCCATGATGGTTGTGCTGCGCGCGTTTGAGGACGCGGCGGCACCGGCCAGTGAGTCCGGCACCGATCCGGCGGCACAGGCCGAAGAGCTGTTGCTGGAGTTGGCCCTGGCCGATGTCGACGTCTTCACCAAACGATCCCAGCGAGCGGCGAAAGAGGCCACCGCCGACGTAGCCATGAAGCCCCAGGCTGACGCCTTTACCCAGGCGTCGCAGTTGCTGGCCGATGGATCGCCGTTGCGTGCCGAGCAGTGGAGCCCTGCTCAACGAGACTTCTTTCGGGATCTGGCGCCTCTCTCTTTGAAGCCCGCCGTCTGGGTGATCAATGCCGGGGAGGACGAGGCCACGGAAGAACTCGAGGAGACGGTCGCCGCCGTGGTTCCCGACGGTGACGCCGTTGTATCGCTCTCGGCTCGGATCGAGTACGAGGCTTCCCAACTGGATCCCCAAGAGCGCGAGGAGCTTTTCGAAGGCCTCGGCCTCGGCAAGGGTGCGCTGTCGAAGATGGTCCGGGCCGCATACCTGGCGCTCGACCTGACAACGTTCTACACGCTCGGTCCCAAGGAGGCCCACGCCTGGTCGGTGAGGTCGGGTTCAATCGCGCCCGAAGCTGCCGGCAAGATCCACTCCGACCTGGAGCGAGGTTTCATCCGCGCCGAGGTAGCAGGCATCGCCGAGGTCGTGGAGGCGGGGGGCTGGGACGCGGCCAAGGCGGCAGGACTGGTTCGGCTCGAAGGCAGGGACTATGTGATAGCGGAGGGGGATGTGATCGAGGTGCGTTTCTCGGTCTGACGGCGTGCTCACAGATGCGAGTGGTCTCGGCGTAACCTTTCCGACCTG
>JAOTWH010000108.1 GCA_029863035.1 Acidimicrobiia bacterium
CGTTTCTCGTTTCTAGTTTCTAGTTTCTAGATCGCTCACCAGCACAGGAGCTCCCAACGCGGAAACGTTGTTGGTGCTGGGCAGCTGGGCCGCAGCGTTCAACGCGGCAGCGGGGTTGGCACTAGGCGAGCACGGCGTGCGAGCCACGACTATGACTGGATGGAGGCGGCAGCACGGAGTCTGCTCCGGCCCAGTTCACGAAATGTTATGCCACCGCCGGAGCGGCGGCCCAAAGAAATCAGACCAATTCGATGATCGCCAGTTCGGCGCCGTCGCCGCGGCGGGGACCCACCTTGGTGATACGGGTATAGCCGCCGGGTCGCTCGGTGTAGCGGGGCGCTACTTCGTCGAACAACTTGGTGACTACCTCGGTGTCGTGGATCTTGCGCATCACCTGTCGCCTCGCCGACAGGTCTCCCTTGCCGGCCATCGTGATGAGCTTCTCCACATAAGGGCGAAGGGTCTTGGCTTTGGCCACCGTCGTGGTGAGGCTCTCCTCCCAGATGAGCGACGCCGCCAGATTGGCGAGCATCAGCCGCTGGTGGGCAGGGCCCGAACCGAGTTTGGGGCCTCTACGAGGTCGGGGCATCGACGACCGCCTCCAACGACTCGGGAGCCTCTGTCGGTTCCATCCGGTGCTCATCGCCCTCAAGATCGGTGCTGCGCGAATCGTCTCCATCGCGCGCCGAGCGCAGCGACAAGCCGAGATCGTCCAGCTTGGCAGTGACCTCTTCCAGGCTCTTGTGACCGAAATTGGTGATCTTCAAGAGATCCTCCTCGGTCTGCAGCACCAGTTCGCCAACGGTCTGAATCTGGGCACGGCGCAGGCAGTTGCGGGGGCGCTCGGACAGGTCGAGGGCCTCAATGGGGAGGTCGAGGTCTGGGGAGGTCGATTCTGCCTCGACCACGTCGCCCAGTTGGAGGCCGATGCCATCACCGAAGTCAGCGAACAACCCGAGCAACTCACGCAGGGTCTTGCCTGCCGAGGACACTGCTTCCTTCGGATCGATGGAACCATCCGTCTCGACGTCGAGCACCAGCTTGTCGAAGTTCGTCATCTGCCCCACCTGAGTGCTGTCCACCCGGTAGGCGACTTTGCGGACAGGCGAGAAGATCGAATCGATCGGGATGACGCCGATAACGTCGCCTTTCTTGTTCTTGTCTGCTGAGCGATAGCCAACCCCTCGCTCGAGCGTCATCTCCACCTCGAGACGACCCGAACTGGAAAGCGTGGCGATGTGATGGTCGGGGTTGACAATCTCTACGCCGGGCGGCAGTTTGACGTCCTTACCGGTGGCCTCGCCCTTGCCCTTGGCAGAGAGATACAACGTCTGGGGCTCCTCGACTTCCACCCGGAACACGAGTTGTTTCATGTTGAGAATGATGTCGACAACATCCTCCACCACACCTGGGACCGTGGCGAACTCATGCTGCACCCCCTCTATGCGAATCGAGGTGATGGCGGCACCAGGGATCCGACCAAGCAGCGTGCGCCGCAGAGTGTTGCCGAGCGTGTAGCCGAAACCTGGCTCAAGCGGGTCTGCGATGAACCGCGACCGGATCTTGGTGACGGACTCTTCTTCTATCTGTGGGCGCTGAACGATGAGCATTTGGAGTTCCTCTACTTCGAATACAGCTCGACGATGAGCTGCTCCTGAACTGGCGTATCGATTTGGGCTCGGCTCGGGAGATCGGAAATGGTGATCTCTTTAGCCTCGGTATCCACCGCAAGCCACTCGGGCACGATCCGCTCTCCGGCGGTATCGAGTGAAAGGACGATTGGAAGAATATTGCGGGAGCGCTCCTTGAGCACGACCTTGTCCCCCGGCCTCACCCGGTAAGAGGGAACGTCGACCTTGCGGCCGTTGACGTGAAAGTGGCCGTGGGTCACGAGCTGGCGAGCCTGGCTGCGGGAAGCCGCCATGGTGGAGCGGTACACGACGTTGTCCAGCCGGGTCTCGAGCATCTGCAGCAGTTGCTCGCCGGTAACGCCTTTGCGCTGGGCTGCCTCGCGGTAGTAACGCCGGAACTGGCGCTCCAACACGCCGTAGATGCGACGCGCCTTCTGCTTCTCACGAAGCTGAATGAGGTATTGCGTCTCGCGCATGCGACCTCGGCCATGCTCTCCTGGTGGGTAGGGCCGCTTGTCTACTGAGCACTTGGACGAGGTGCAGCGACTGCCCTTGAGAAAGAGCTTCTCGCGCTCTCTACGGCACAACTTGCAAACTGATCCTGTGTATCGAGCCATAGGCGGACTCAGCTTCCTCTTCTCTTCTTGGGGCGGCATCCGTTATGGGGCGTCGGGGTGAGATCTTTGACCCCGGTGACTTCCATGCCCATCACCTGCAGGGTGCGGATGGCGGTCTCACGGCCGGAGCCAGAACCGCGCACCACCACGTCGAGCTTGCGGATGCCGACCTCACCTGCCTTACGAGCTGCTTGCTCGGCGGCAACCTGTGCGGCGTAAGGAGTCGACTTGCGCGATCCCTTGAAACCAACGGAACCGCCAGACGTCCACGCGATGGAATTCCCTGAGAGGTCGGTTATCGAGATGATCGTGTTGTTGAAGCTGGCCTTGATGTGAGCCTGGCCATGCGACAGGCTGCGCTTGCCGCGCCGCGACACGCGCTCGGGCGGTACTTCGCCCTCGCCTTCCGCTGCCGCGTCTTCCACGGCCGCGCCTTGCGGTGCGGGGGCTTGCGGTGCGGCGGCGTCGGACTCAGCAGAATCAGGGGCCGGTTCGCCGGTGTCATCTGCCTCGGTTGTCGCGAACTCTGCAACAGCCTCAGTCTCTGGCGCGACCGGTTCGGTGGCCTCGGCCGAAACAGCCTCAGCCTCGACAGTTTCGGTCGCCTCGGGTGGAGCCGGAGCCTCGGCGTCTTGTGGGGCGTCGGATTCTGGGGTGCGGTCGTCGGTCATACCTTGGTTACCTTCTTCGACCCGGCAACAGCCTGACGCTTGCCCTTGCGCTGACGAGCGTTGGTGTGGGTGCGTTGGCCACGTACAGGCAAGCCCTTGCGGTGGCGCACGCCCTGGTAGCTGCCGATCTCTACCTTGCGCTTGATGTTCTGGGTCGTTTCGCGGCGTAGGTCACCTTCCACCTGGAAGTTGTCCTCGATGAAGCTGCGGATCTTGACGACCTCGTCATCGGTGAGGTCGGCCACCTTGCGGTCGAGATCGAGGTCGAGCTGGTCACAGATGACGCGGGCCCTGCTACGGCCGAGGCCGTATACGTAGGTGAGTCCGATTTCGAGCCTCTTCTCCCTCGGGAGATCAACTCCAGCGATTCTTGCCATTAACTATCCCTGTCTCTGCTTATGACGCGGGTTGGAACAGACCACCCAGACGCGCCGATGCCGGCGGATGATCCGGCATTTCTCGCACATCCTCTTCGCAGAAGGTTTCACCTTCATTGGTCTTCCATCCCAGGGGCGAGCGCCAGTACACACCTGGCTGATGGCGACCGCAGACGAGCTTCACTTGTGATAAGCGGCCCGACGACGGTCTTCGACCCCACAAATCGTCAGTAATTGCCACGAAAAACTACGGCCCGCGTAAAGGCCGCCAAAATAGGATAGCTTGCGAACTGGCCTTACGACAAGTCGCCTGCCGTCTCAGAGACGGTTTGGGCAGTAAGAACCAGGGGTCCGTCGGCTGTTACGGCGATGGTGTGCTCGAAGTGGGCCGACCACTCTCCATCGGCGGTGACCACTGTCCATCCGTCATCAAGTGTGCGGGTTTCTGGCCCGCCCAGATTGAACATTGGCTCGATGCAGATCGCCATGCCCTCTTTGAGTTTCATGCCTTTGCCGGCAACTCCATAGTTGGGCACCTGGGGCTCCTCGTGCATTTCGTTGCCGATCCCGTGTCCGATGTACTCACGAACCACTCCCAGCCCCACACGGTCGGCCACAGCCGCCACAGCTGCGCCGATGTCGCCCAACCTCGCCCCCGCTTGGACCTGGGCGATCCCGGCCCGCAGCGCCTCCTCGGTTGCCGACACCAGCTCGGCCACCCGCGGCAGCACATCCCCGACGGCGAACGTGATGGCTGCATCGGCGTGCCAACCTTCGTGGATGGCGCCGGCGTCCACCGAGATGATGTCGCCCTCGGCGATCTGACGGTCACTTGGTATGCCGTGGACGATGACTTCGTTGGGCGAGGTGCAGATAGTTGCCGGGTATCCGTGATATCCCAGAAACGATGGTGCCATGTTGGCGGCGCGGATGATGTCGGCGCCGATCGTGTCGAGCTCTCTCATCGACACGCCCACGGCGGCTGCTTCGCGAACGGTTGCGAGCACCTCGGCCACCACTGCCCCTGCAGCCGCCATCTTGGCAAAATCCTCTGCTGTCTTGATCGTGATCATTGGCTGAGGGTCAAAGTTACGCGGGCGAATACGTCATCCATGGCACCCACTCCGTCAACTCGGGCCAGGGCGCCGGCCGTGTCGTATCTGTCGATGAGGGGCGCGGTTTGCTCTTGGTAAATGCTCAGCCGATTGCGCACGGCCTGCTCGGTGTCGTCTGCCCGTCCTCTTCCCATCAGCCGGGCCACCAGCTCATCTTCTGGCACATCGAGGTATATCGCCACCTCGATCGCGTCATCCCCTGCCGCGGCCGATAGCGCCTCTGCCTGGGGGGCATTGCGGGGGAAACCATCAAGGACATACCCGCATGCTGCGTCCTCCTCAGCGATGCGCTCGGCCACCATGGCCACCACGATGTCGTCGGGGACCAGATCTCCCGCCTCCATGATCGACTGCGCCTCGTTGCCAAGCTCGGTGCCGCGCTCAACGTGATCACGCAGCATGACGCCGGTCGAGATATGAGGTATGCCGAGCGCCCGTGCGATGCGTTCGGCTTGAGTGCCCTTCCCGGCACCGGGCGGGCCGAGAAGGAGAAGCCTGCGGCCCATCAGCTGAGGAACCCCTCGTAGTTGCGCATCATGAGCTGGCTCTCGATCTGCCTCATGGTCTCGAGGGCAACGCCCACCACGATGAGAAGGGAGATACCGCTGAAGCCGATCTGCATATCCCAAAAGGCGGCAAGGATGTTGGGCAACACCGCGACCGACGCCAGGTACAGCGAGCCGGGCAAGGTGATGCGGCTGAGGATGTGTTCGAGATGCTCGGCGGTCTGGCGCCCAGGCCGAATGCCGGGAATGAAGCCACCCTGGCGCTGGATCTGGTCGGCTTGACGGACCGGATCGAATTGGATCGCCGTGTAGAAGTATGTGAAGAACACGATCAACAAGAAGAAGCTGATGATGTACCACGGGTTGCTCACATTAAGCAGGTTGTTGTTCAAGAAATCGCGGAAGCCCTGCCATGGGATCGAGGTCGAGATCAATGCCGGGAAGAACAGCACGGAGGAAGCGAAGATGACGGGGATCACGCCTGCTGTGTTGACCTTGAGCGGTATGTAGGTGCTCTGGCCTCCCAGAACGCGTCTACCCCGAACGCGCTTGGAGAACGAGATAGGTATTCGCCTCTGCCCCTGATCGATGAAGATGATGCCAACGACCAGCGCCAGGAACATCAACATGATGGTCCAGAAGCGCAACGGCGACGAGTTGGGATCGCTACGGATGATGGCGAACTGAGCCGGCATCTGGCTGATGATGTTCACGAAGATGATCAAGGACATCCCGTTGCCGATGCCGCGCTGGGTGATCAACTCTCCAAGCCACATGACGAAGGCGGTGCCCGCCGTGAACGTGGTCACGATGAGGATCACCCGGCCCGAGGTGTAATCGGGAATGAGGTCGAGCCCGTTGGTCAACCCACCCGTGTTGCCTGCGGCGGCGCCGCCACCATTGTGGAACAGGAATGTGAGGCCGGTCGATTGCAGTAGAGCAAGAACGACGGTCAGGTAACGGGTCCACTGTGTGATCACCTTGCGGCCGCTCTCGCCTTCGTCCTGAAGGGTCTGGAGTCGAGGGATGACAACCGCCAGCAACTGCATGATGATCGAGGATGTGATGTAGGGCATGATCCCCAGACCCAACACCGACAGCTGCTCCAAGGCCCCACCGGAGAACAGGCTCAGAAGGCCCAACACCCCACCGGCCTCGGCTTGGTCGGCGAATAGCTGAACCTGATCCAGATCGACACCCGGGACCGGGATAGATGCTCCCAGTCGATACACAGCGAAAATCATGATGGTGAAGAGGATCTTCTTGCGGAGATCCGCGATCCGGAACATGTTCCGATAGACGGACAGCATTAGCTAACTACTCCGTTTTCAGCGAGACCGAGCGACCTTAACCCCATGCGGTCCATAGCGGGAGTCACTCGACAACTTCCGTCGAGCCGCCGGCGGCCATGATCTTCTCAACCGCACCCAGGCTGAAAGCGTGGGCTTTCACGGTGAGGGCGTGGCCGATGTCGCCTTCGGCCAACACCTTGACCCGTCCCCGCTTCTTGACCATGCCACGCTGGCGCAGGTCGTCGGGGGTTACGGTCGATCCGACGTCGAACTCGGCCAACCGGCCGACGTTGACCAGGGCGAAATACTCCTTGTTGCGGTTACGGAACCCCTTCAGCTTGCGGGTCCGGCGGTACAGCGGCATCTGGCCGCCCTCGAAGTGGGCGGGCACCTTGCTGCGAGCCTTTTGGCCCTTGGTGCCGCGGCCCGCGGTCTTGCCGCGCTTGCCCCCTTCTCCCCGCCCGACACGGGTGGGCGGTTTCTTCGATCCGGGAGCGGGACGGAGGTGATGCAGCTTCATGACTCTTCAACCTGTAGTAGATGGGCGACGCGGCTGATCATGCCCCGCACCGATGGCTCGTCGGGGAACTCAACCGTCTGGCGGATCTTGCGCAAACCGAGACTCTCGATCGTCGCTCTTTGCTTCGGCTTTTGACCAATGGTGCTGCGAATGAGAGTGATACGGAGGGTCTTAGCCATCTGGACTCACCGTCGTCCTGCTCAGCTCGGTCGACCGGTACGCCGCCAACAATCCCGGAGGGGTCACTTCCTCCGCGGTCTTGTAACGAGCGCTGGCTACCTCATCGGGTCGAAGCTGACTGAACAATGCGTTGATCGTTGCCTTGGCCACGTTGACATGAGTTGGCGAGCCGAGCGACTTCGCCAGTACGTCGCGGATGCCAGCCGCTTCGAGGATCTGGCGCACCGCACCACCGGCGATAACACCAGTACCCGGAGCAGCCGGCTTCAGCAGAACGCGTGAGGCGCCCTGCTTGCCTTCGATGGAGTGGATGATGGAGGACCCAGCCATGGGAACGTTCGCCATGTTCTTGCGAGCGGTCTCGATGCCCTTCTGAATCGCGGCGGGCACCTCTTTGGCTTTGCCGTAACCGACTCCTACTTTGCCTTTGCCGTCGCCTACCGCCACCAGAGCGGTGAAGGAGAAGCGGCGGCCACCCTTGACCACCTTGGCAACGCGATTGATCGCGATGACGCGCTCGTCGAACTGAGGGCCCTCGGGACGGCTTTCGTCGCGGCGGCGTCGATTTCTATCGCTCAAAACTCAAGCCCTCC
>JAOTWH010000109.1 GCA_029863035.1 Acidimicrobiia bacterium
GGAGGGACGGTGCTTGAGCCTGTCTTCTATCCCCACCGCGCCGACGACCTGGCTGCGCCACGACTCGTCTGGCTTGTCGCCGGCGATGGACAGGGGCAGAGCGATGTTCTCGGCAGCAGAGAGGGTGGGGATGAGGTTGAACGCCTGGAAGATGAAGCCAACGCTCTTGCGGCGCAATAGCGTGAGGTCCTTCTCTTTGAGCGAGCCGAGCTCGACTTCGCCTATGTAGGCGCTGCCGTCGGTGAGGCGGTCCAGACCGGCCATGCAATGCAATAGGGTGGATTTGCCCGAGCCTGACGGCCCCATGATGGCGGTGAACTCGCCCTTGGGGAATGCGGCGGTGACGCCGTCCAGTGCCCTGACTTCGGCGTCGCCGGTTCCGTAGACCTTTGTTGCGTTCTCGGTACGGGCGGCGACAGCTGCTTCAGTGGTCGTCAAGACGCCCTCCTTCCCTCTTCCAGCACCCTATTGGAGCGCATTTGGCAAGGAAATCCAGGGCCGGAAGTCCCGAGCTATAGGGCCTCGGCGCGTTGTCGTCGGCGGCGTGATCGCGTGGTGCCAGCCGCACTCTCCGCTCTTGGCTCCCACTTGAAGTAGCGCAGCGCCACCACCGCACCCACAACTCCCCACGCCGCTAGGACCGCCAGGTCGCCCCAGCGCCAGGCAGCGTCGGTGGTAAAGGGACTGAAAGCGTCCTGCATGGGGGTGACGAAGTGCTTCAAAGGGAAGATGTCGCCGACGTTCTTGATCCATTCCGGCGAGTCCCCGGTGTCAAGGAACACGTTGGAGATGAAGGCCATGGGTAACAACGTGGCGTTGGCGATGGCCGGGGCGGTGTCACCTGTTGGTGAGAGAGCGGCCAATGCCAGGCCCAGGCCGGCGAAGCAGGCCGATCCCACGGCGAAGGTCACAACCGCCGCGGCCAACGTTGCGCCGATGATCTCGAGGTCGTAGAAGACAACGCCCACCGCCAACATGATCACGGTGCCGATGAAGGCGATCCAGATGGCGGAGCCGACCACGCCGCCCATATAGATCCATGGAGGAAGAGGCGTGCCTCGCACCCGTTTGAGGATCCCTTCGTCTCTCGCGATGGCAATGCGGATGCCGACGTTGGTGTAGGTGGCCGACGCGGCCGCGAACACAGCAAGCGAGGGAGCGAAGAACTGGGCTACCGACACCTCGCCCTCGGCTATCTCGAAGTCGAACAGCGTGTTGAACAAGAACAGAAACATCAACGGGAAGACCAGAGTGAAAAAGGCCGCAACCGGGGTGCGCCAGAAGCTGCGGTTCTGGTAGCGGATCTGGTCATACAGCAGCCGCCGGTCGGAGGTGCGCTCAGACATGGCCGTCTCCGATCAGTTCGAGGTAGACATCCTCCAGGCTTGGTTGCTGCACGGTGAGGCCTTCGAGTTCCATGCTCCGCTCTGTTGCCCATGCCGTGACGGTGTTCAACACGGCTGTGGGCTCACCGGACTTGATGGTCACGGTGTCACCATCGAGCTGGGCACCCGTTATCAGTGAGAGATCGAAACCTTCCGGGCGTCGGAATGTGATGGTGCTCTGCGACTGGGCTCGCCCGCCGATGGTCTCCGGGGTTCCTTCGGCCACGATCTCGCCTTTGACTATGACGGCCAGACGGTCGGCCAGGTTCTGAGCCTCGTCCATGTAGTGGGTGGTGAGCAGGATGGTCTTGCCGAGCGAACGCAGGTTGGAGACAAGGTCCCAGGATCTGCGCCGGGCCGAGGGGTCGAAGCCGGTGGTTGGCTCGTCGAGGAAGAGAAGCTCGGGATCGCCGATGAGGCCCAGCGCCAAATCGACCCTTCGGGATTGCCCTCCCGACAAGGTCTTGATCCGGGCGTCAGCCTTTTCGCTGAGTCCGGTCACCTCAATGATCCGGTCGATGGGGAGGTTGCGGGGGAACATCGGGGAGTAGGTCGTAAGTAGTTCGCGCACCGTGAACTCCTTCTCGATGCCTGAGCTCTGCAACACGATGCCGATGCGTTCCCGAAAGGAGCGGCCACCGGTCTCGGGGTCATGGCCCAGCACTTCGACCTCGCCGGCAGTGCGCGACCGGTGCCCCTCGAGGATCTCAACGGCTGTCGTCTTGCCAGCGCCGTTCGGCCCCAACAAGGCGAACACCTCTCCTTGCTCGACCAAGAGGTCGACGCCGTTCACGGCGCGGTTGGCGTCGTAGTGCTTGTGTAGTCCCCGCACGACGATCGAGCTCATGGGTGGGGAGCCTATTGCCCCGATTCCTACCCCGACCAGGGCCGTCCGGCGCTACCTTCAGGGCAATGTCCAACCCTCGCAGCCATTTCGTGTCCATAGTCGGCGAGGCCGAGGCGTCTAGCCAGCTCATGTCCAACGACTGGGAGTTGCGCCAGGGGCAAGACAAGCTGGCCGTGATGCGTAGGTTCCCCCGTCGCCACATCTCAGTGGTGAAGCTGGGCGACGGCAGCAGCTGGGAGCTGCGACCTGCCGGTTGGGGCGTGGTCGAGGCGGTCGATGGCGACGAGGTGTTCGCCGCGATCCATCGCAGGTCATGGTGGGGCCGTCGCTGGGCCATCACCTCTGCCGGGTTCGCAGTTGACCTCGTCAGCCGCCCCACCCCTCGACGCTGGAGCTTCACGATCGGTGATCATGCCATCGGTGAGTTGTCGGGATCTGCGGTGTCCTACAACAGGATCCACATCCAAGCCGATGTTGCGGTGCCGCTCGCAGCGGTCCTGTTGGCTTGGCAAGTCATAGCCCGGCCATGGGAAGCGGCCGCCCTGCCAACCCAAGTGGTTCCGTCGCGCCGATGGACCTTGGAAGGGTCGCCGCAGCCTGTTGATCCTGCTTGAGCCCGCTGGTCACCACCGAATGGCTGGCGGATCACATCGATGATCCCGATGTTCGCATCGCCGACGTCCGTTCGGCCGGTTCGTCCCTCTTGAACCGGGCCGCGTTCCAAGCTGGACATATCGCCCGCGCCGTCTTCTTCGATATGGAGGAGGATCTGTCGGCCCATCCCGGGCCTGGTCGCCACCCGCTGCCCGACGCGAGGGTGTTCGCCGAGCTGTTGGGAAGTCGCGGCATCGGGAACGAACATCACGTGGTGGTCTACGACGATGCGTTCGGAGGGGCGGCCGGGCGCCTGTGGTGGATGCTGCGCGATCTTGGTCATGACGACGTCGCCTTGCTTGACGGGGGTTTCAACTGGTGGGCCTACGAGGGTCGTCCTGTTACCACCGACATTGTGCAATTGCCGCCTGCGCAGTTCGGAGCCGACCGTTGGGGGACCGGTGCCGTCGATAGAGAGGGCCTTGCCGACCAGCTCGGGGACGTCATCTTGATCGACGCCAGGGCAGCGGAGCGCTATCGCGGCGAGATCGAACCCCTCGATCCCGTGGCGGGTCACATCCCAACTGCCATCAACGCCCCCTACCCCTCCAACCTGGGGGCGGACGGTCGCTTTCTCCCGCCGGAGGACCTGGCGGCGGCTTATCGAAAACTGGGGGTGGGCAAAGGAGAAGATGTCGTTGTCTATTGCGGCAGTGGCGTAACCGCCTGTCACACCCTGGTGGCGCTGGAGGCTGCCGGCATAACGGGTGCCAAGCTCTACCCAGGATCGTGGAGTGACTGGGGCGACTCCGGTCTCCCCATCGCTACCGGCCCCGAACCGGGGACTCCCCAGTGATCGTTTACCGGCACACTCAGTCGACCTACCTATGGGTCTTCTTAGTGTTGGCGGTGGACCTGTTGGTGTTCATCTCCGTGGCCGCTGCCAGCGTTGGCATAGCACTGCTGTGGGTACCCATAGCTGCTGCTTCGCTTGTGGCGATTCGAGCCTTCTCGCGATTGACCGTGGAGTCAACCGACGAGGAGTTGTCGGTGCACTTCGGAGGATCTTGGCCGCGACGCCGCATCAAGCTGGTCGAAATCACGGCTGTCGAAAGAGTCCGTAACAGCTGGTGGCGGGGCTTTGGAATCCGCAAGATCGCAAAGGGCTGGATGTGGAACGTGTGGGGCCTCGATGGGGTCGAGCTGCGTTTGGTGTCGGGCAAGCGTTTCCGGGTGGGAACCGACGAGCCCGATGCATTGGAGGCGGTGTTGGCTGTGCGCATCGGGTTGCGCTGAACCGACCTAGCTTGGCCGGATGCTGATCGATGATGTCATGCCCGACTGCGACTTCGTTGAAAGCCATGCCCGGCAGTCCAGCCTTGATGTTGACGCTGCTTGGCAATCGGTTCTCGACCTCGACCTCGCCGAATCCCGAGTGGTCCGCGCTCTCTTGTTCGCTCGTGGTCTGGGAGCGTGGCGCAGGCAAGGCAACGCCGGATCGATCACCTTCGACGACATCATGAAGTGGGGGTTTATCGACCTGGGAACCAGCCTCGGTGAGGAGAAGCTGCTGGGGTTGATCGGAGAGTTCTGGAAGCCGAGAGGAGAGATCCGGCGTGATGTGGAGTCAGCCGACTTCGCCACTTTCGCCGAGCCAGGCTATGTCAAGGCCGCATGGAACTTCACCGTCGCGCCGCTGGACGGTGGCACCATCGTCGCCACGGAAACTCGTATCCAGGTGACCGACGCCGCATCGCTGCCGAAGTTCCGGCGCTATTGGCGAGTGATGCAGCCCTTCAGCGGCGTGGTGAGACGCCAGGCGCTGAAGCTCATTTGCCACCCTCGGCGGTAATGCCCAAGGCGCGTCCAGTCAGTGGTGTGTGTAGGGTCGGTGAACGGAGCGGTGCCAACCAGGACCCGTCAGATCGAGGAGGCTCTCCATGTCCGATTACAAGGCCACGATGCAGCGGATCTACGACGAGGTCTTCAATCAAGGCAATCTCGACGTAATCGATGAGCTCCTTGCGGACGACTTCGTTGAGCACCAGGAACTCTCACCTGGAATACCGCAGGGCAAGGGGGCACCGCGGGCCTACACCATCATGTTCCGCAGCGCCTTCCCCGATTTTCGGATGGCGGTCGAAGAGATGCTCCAGGACGGCAACAAAGTGATCACGCGGGTACGCGTCTCCGGAACCCACAAGGGCGAGTTCATGGGCATTCCCCCAACTGATAACAAGTTCGACGTTTCCGCCATCGACATCATCGAGTTTCGGGATGACAAAGCCATCGGCCATTGGGGGGTCATGGACACGGCCGCGATGATGGAACAACTCGGAGTTAGCGGCCCGCCCGGGTAGACACTCCGAGCATCGATTGCGCGGGACCAGCGCGGCAGTGCCGCGCTTGGTCACGGAGTTTCAGCCGTGATTCCCAAGGCCGCTTCGGCGGACTCGATTTGCTGACCTCCTTCCAAGGCCCTGGCGAACAGATCGCCGAAACGTTGCAGGCGATCCCACACCGAGGCGATGGTGAAGTCGTCGGGCTGAATGTCTTCCACCTCGTCCCACAGCAGGGGAGTTGATACCGGAGCGCCCGGCCGGGGTCGACAGCTATACACCGAGGCGATGGTCTTGCCGCCGACGTTCTGGTTGTGGTCGATGAACACCTTGCCATGGCGGCGGGGGATGTCCCATTCCATCGTCACCCCGTCCGGGTCGGCGCCGGCCAGCATGCGTCCGATGGTCTCCACGAAGAAGCGCACCCGCTTGTAGTCGTAGAGCGGGTCGATGGGTACATATACGTGGAGCCCGGTCGCACCGGAGGTCTTGGGGTATGAGGCAAGCCCAAGTCGGTCGAGCACCACCTGGAGATGGTGAGCGGTGTCGACAACCTGGCTCCAGCTCGCTCCCTCGGCTGGGTCGAGGTCGAAGATGGCGAAGTCGGGCTTGTCCGGAGTGGTCACCCTGCTCAGCCAGGGGTGGATCTCGATGGCTCCCAGGTTGACGATCCATAGCAACGACTCGACGTCTGGGGCAGTGACGAACTCGATGTTCTCGTCTCGCACTGTGGAGTGCAGGGGGGCCCGAGGCAGCCAGTCGGGAGTGTGGGAAGGCGCCTGCTTCTCGTAGAAGAAGTCACCCTCGGCGCCGTCGGGGTAACGCGCCATGACGATGGCACGGCCTTCGAGGTGGGGCAGGAGCAGCGGAGCCACGGCGGCGTAGTACTGCAACAGGTCGCCCTTGGTGTAGCCGTCGGCGGGGAAGAAGGTCTTGTCGATGTTGGACAGCCGAAGCGGCCGACCGGCATCGACCGGCAAGAAATGCTCGCCATCGGGCGTGACTCGGGTTGGGGTGGGGAACTCGATCGCTCCCGAACCGAGGGGGCGAGAATGTGTCGCCACGGCAGGCTTGGCTTCGTCGGCACCCTTGCGGAGGGCGGCAAAGATCAGGTCGTGGCTTTCGGCGTCGTGGGCTTCGGAGATCACAGTCATCCGTATGCCTGCCTCGGCAGCAGCGCGCCCCAGTTGATCTGCCTTGATGGTGCCCTGGCCGTATGGCACGTGTCGGATCTCGCCGCGGGGGCCGAACTCGTTGTCGGTGAACTGGGTGTGAAGCGGATCGATGGCCCAGCCGGGGAACTCCTGGCGGATGAATGTGAAGATCGAGGCGAATGCGTCGGCGGTGGTGAGCGCGCCTTGGGCCATGGCGTGGACGTGGGCCCAATCGACGACTGGACGAACGAAGGCGAAGGCTTTTGCTATGAGAGCGATGTCGCCCAGAGTGCCAAAGGCGCGATCGGTGCCGCTGTTCTCCAGGCCCAGTCCAACCCCGAGATGCTCCACCTTGGGCGCCAGGGTCTCCAGGCCGGCGGCCACCAACTCGTGGAGTTGCTCTGGGGAGCGATCCCTCACGTGGCCGGTGTGAGCGACGATCACTCTGGAGCGGAGCGCCTTTCCCAACTTCATCGAGTGCTCGAGCGACGCCAGACACTGCTTTCTCTTGTCTTCGTCTTCGACCGTCAGCACCGCGAAGTAAGGAGCGTGAATCGAGATGGCGATGTCGCGCTCGGCTGCCAACTGCCCGAACCGCTCGCAGCGCTTGAGCTTCCATGGGAACTCAGTGACAAAGGCCAACTCGTAGGCGCTGTGGCCCCGCGCCACCAGGTCGTCGAGGAAGTTCTCGTCCGAGACATCATCGGGAGGGAGGCCCGACACCCCGAACTTGATCACGATGCAAGAAGGGTCATTGAGTGGGTCGGGTGGGAATCGTCACGGCGTGGGTCGGGTGGGAATCGAACCTACCAAAGGGCGAGCGAGCGTAGCGAGCTCACCAAGGAGGCGACGTCGGGCTCGAATAGAGCCCGAAAGGAGGCGACGGCCGACCAAAGGGAGGCTTGTTGTCACGGCGTGGGTCGGGTGGGAATCGAACCCACAACCTTCGGGTTAAAAGCCCGCTGCTCTGCCTAGTTGAGCTACCGACCCTGCCGATACGGTAGTGGCGGTGGGTCGTCCAATTCGGTCGGCGGGCAGCATCACTCGGCCGGCAGCGTGCGGAGAAACTCGGCCACCCCGAGTGTCAACTCCGGCCCGGATGCCAACTCGGCGTCGTTGTGACGAGCTCCCTCGATGACCAGCCGCGCCTTGGGGGCGGCGATGGCCTCGAACAG
>JAOTWH010000142.1 GCA_029863035.1 Acidimicrobiia bacterium
TCGGCCACCGCACCGTCTCGCAGTGGCACGTTGAGATCAGATCGGACGAGAACCTTGCGGCCCTCTACCTCAAGATCGTCGAGACGCAGCGCCGCAGTCACGCTCCGAGTCGGCCGACCAGATCGACAAGGCGATTGGAGTAACCCCACTCGTTGTCGTACCACCCGAAGGTCTTCACCATGCGAGCGCCCACCGCCATGGTGAAGGTCGAGTCGAAAACACATGAGTGGGGATCGCCGACGATGTCTGAGGAGACGATCGGATCCTCGGTGTACTTCACGATGCCCGACATTGGCCCGGCTGCCGCCTCACGGAACGCGGCGTTCACTTCGTCCACTCCGGCATCTTTCGATAGCGACACGACGAGATCGGTTATCGACCCGTCCGCCACAGGCACCCGCAGAGCCTTGGCGGCCAGTTTGCCGTCGAGCTCTGGCATGATCTTGCCAACCGCCGAGGCGGCCCCGGTGCTGGTTGGCACGATGTTGAGGGCGGCGGTGCGGCCGCGCCGCTTGTCGCTGTGAGGAGCGTCCTGGATGGCTTGATCTGACGTGTAGGCATGGACCGTGGTGAACATCCCATGTTCGATTCCGAATGCGTCGTTCAGGATCTTGGCCATGGGGGCAACACAGTTGGTTGTGCACGACGCGTTGGAGATCAGCTTGTGGGTTGCTGGATCCAGGCCAGCATCGTTGACGCCCAGTACGACGTTGTAATCGGGCTCTTCTTTCATGGGGGCGCTGACGATGACCCACTCGGCGCCCGCAGTGATGTGCTTGGCAGCGCCGTCGCGGGTGCGGAACACGCCGGTGCTCTCGATTACGGCGTCGACTCCGAGGTCTGCCCACGGCAGAGCAGCGGGGTCACGCTCTGAATAGATGGTGAAGTTGTCACCGTCAACTATGAGTTCGTTCTCCTTGACCTCTACTTCGCCCGGGTAGCGGCCCAGCACGCTGTCGTACTTGAGCAGGTAACCGAGTGTGTCGGCGTCGGTGAGGTCGTTGACGCCAACGATGTCAAACCCGCTATTGGCGGCCTTGGCAGCCCGGAAGAAGTTGCGCCCGATGCGACCGAATCCGTTGATCCCCACCCTCATAGTTCTGTCCTCTCTCTATTGAACCGCGAGTCTATGCCTTGCCTATGGCGGCCAAGACGGTACCCAAGCGATGCGGTTCGTGCATGGGCCATTCGGCCTCATGATCGACTAGATCGGCGTTGATCAGCTCCGACGCCGCAGGTGCCTCGGCGAGCCGGAGCACCTGGTGTGGGGGCTGGACAGTGAGAGGCCCGTCGTTGGCCACTATCACATCGGGTCGGCGAAGCTTGGCGAAGTACGCAAGTGCCTCCAAGTGATCATCGGCCGTCATGCCCAGCGTCTCGCCATCTTGAGTAATGAGGTTGAACACGTAGACGAGTGTGGCCTCGGTCTGGTTCACCGCCTGAACCATCTCGCCGACCAACAGAGGTGCCATGGTCGATGTGAACAGGCTGCCCGGACCCAACACCACATGATCAGCCCGCATCACTGCGTCCAAAGCCCTGGCGTTGGCCTCGGTCAGAGGCGGCTCTATCTCGAACCCGGTGATCTCACCACGCGTTTGAGCGATCGCCAGTTGACCCTCAACCGCGACGCCGCCGATCTCGGCTCGCAAATGCATGGCCTCGGTTGCCACCGGGATCACGGTGCCCAGTGCGCCAAGGCTGCGGGCCGCTTCGATGACGCCGAGATCGAAGTCGCCGGCGCGCTCTGCCAACGCCGCGATGATCAGGTTGCCAAGCGAGTGACCCTCCACGTCCCCCTCCGAGAACCTGAACTCGAACATGTCCCGCCACCGACTGGCCTCGGGAGAAAGGGCCAGCAGGCACCGTCTGATATCACCGGGAGGCGGTATCCCAAGCGCCGGAGCCAATCGCCCAGACGATCCCCCGTTGTCGGCTACTCCCACAATGGCCGATATGTCGGTGGTGTAGAGCTGGATGGCCTTCAGCGCCTGGGCCAGACCGTGGCCCCCGCCGATGGCGGCCACTGCGGGACCGGCCGGCGCGTCCTCCAACGACTGGAGCAGAGCCTGGGCGGATGTCTCCGTTTCCCTCACTGATCGATGTCGCGATGGCTGACCGAAGCGGCCAGGTCGACATCAGCAAGCCGACGTGCGATCTCCTCGGCGATGGCCACCGAGCGGTGTCTCCCTCCAGTGCATCCGATGCCGATGCTGAGGTACTTCTTCCCTTCCGCGATGTACTTCGGCACAAGAAACGACAACATGGCCATCAACTGCTCGAGGAAGACCTTGGCGTCTTCGTTCTTCAGTACATAGCTCGCCACGGCAGGGTCGAGACCTGTCAAGGGCCGAAGTTGCGGATCCCAGTGAGGGTTGACAAGGAAGCGCACGTCGAACAGCAGATCGACAGCTCGGGGAACTCCATACTTGAACCCGAACGACGACAAGCTGATCCGAAGCGGGCGCTCCGGGAGGCTGTCGCCGAAAGCTTGGCGCAGCTGCTCGGTTAGCTGCGGAATCGAGCGATCGGATGTGTCGATGACTATGTCGGCGGACTCGCGCAGGTTGGCCAACGCCTCGCGCTCCGCTGTCACCGAGTCGGCGAGCGTTTCCGCTTGCACCGGGTGAGGGCGACGCGCCTCGGAATAGCGTTTCAGCAAAGTGGCATCGTCGGCATCCAGGAACAGAACGGTGATGGCCACTCCCATGGCGTCCACCTCCAGCAATGCATCATCGAGCTCGTCGAATGTGAGGCCGCGTCGGGTATCGACTACCACGGCCAGACGGGCAGCCTGGCGTTGGTCGAGATCGACGTGGGTCACCACGTCACGGATCAAACTGGGTGGGAGGTTGTCGACGACTCCATAGCCCGCATCTTCGAGAAATTCGGCGGCGTGGGATCTACCCGCTCCCGACATCCCGGTGATTATCACGAGGCGAGGTTGGTCAGCCATCGTGGAGAACCATATAGAGGTCGTCGGCGACCTTGGTGGGTACTACCGCGGCCAATTCATCCTGGGTTGCCTCCCTGATCTTCTTGAGCGAACCAAAGTGTTTCAGTAGTGCCTTCTTACGCGCCGGTCCCACGCCCGGAGCGCCGTCAAGGACCGAGTCGACCATGCGCTTGCCACGCAGTTTGGCGTGGTACTGGTTGGCGAAACGATGGGCCTCGTCCCGCACTCTTTGCAGTAGGTATAGAGCCTCTTCGTCGCGGGGAATGCGAACCGGATCGGACCGACCCGGCAGATAGACCTCTTCCATCCTCTTGGCCAGGCCGGCGACGGGGATATCGAGATCGAGCTCGCTCAGAACCTTGACGGCCCGACTCACCTGTCCGGCGCCCCCGTCGACCAACACCAGGCTTGGCGGATAGGAGAACCGGCCCCGCTGCTCTGGCGGCTTCTCCAACTCGGCCAGGTACGCAGCGAAGCGGCGACGGACGACTTCTTCCATCGAGGCGAAATCGTCTTGACCCCGAACGGTGCGTACCTTGAAGCGGCGGTATTGGCTGCGGCGGGGTTGGCCGTCCTCCAACACGACCATCGAGCCAACGGTGTCTGTGCCCTGGATGTTCGCGATGTCGTAGGCCTCTATCCGTAGCGGGCTGTCGGGTAGGTCGAGAACGATCTGCAGGCTGCGCAACGCTCTCGCTCTTGCGTTGTGATCGCGGCTGCGACGCAAGCGGTGGCGCGAAAACTCATCGGCTGCGTTGGTGCGCCCGGTCTCAGCCAGGCGGCGCTTAGAGCCTCGCTGGGGAACTCGCAACGACACAGGGCCGTCGCGACGCTCGGCGAGCCATGCCTCCCATACTTCAACATTGGGTGGCAGCTCGGGAACCAGCACCTCCGGAGGTGGCGATTCGTCGTCGTAGAGCTGGCCGAGCATCTTTGCCACGAGCTCAGATGTGGTCACGTCTTCGACTTTGTCGATGATCATGGCGGCCCGGCCTACCACCCGCCCCCGACGAGCCTTGAAGACGATCACCGACGCCTCGAGGTCGTCCTCCTCTACGGCGAGCAGGTCGAAGTCCTCCTTGCGCTCGCTGACCACCTCTTGGCGTTCCAGCGCTCTTTCCACCGAAACGAGCTGATCCCTGAGCCGGGCGGCCTGTTCGAATTCGAGCTCATCAGATGCGGCGAACATGGCCTTGCTCAGATCGTCCAGCACCCCGGCGCTGTCGCCCTGTAGGAAGGCGGCCAGACCGTCGACGTGCTCGGCGTACTCGTCCGGCGTGACCTCGCCAACGCACGGTCCTGAACAACGCTCGATGTGGAACAGCAGACATGGTCTACCAACCGACGCGTGTCTCTTGTATTTGTTGTCTGAGCAGGTCCGGATGGGAAAAGTGCGAAGCAGCAGGT
Organism: Acidimicrobiia bacterium; assembly: GCA_029863035.1. Next base: position 4,364 of record JAOTWH010000142.1, read on the forward strand.
CGAGCGTCTGTCGTATGGCGTAAGCATGGGCATACGGGCCGAAATATTGGGTTCCCTTGCGCTTGCGGCCTCGCAACACGGTCGCTCGCGGCCACTCGTCGTCCCGGGTTATGGCGAGGTAGGGGAAGCTCTTGTCATCGCGCAGCCGGATGTTGAAGCGCGGTTGGTGCTCCTTGATGAGGCCGTTCTCGAGATGCAACGCGGCTATCTCGGAATCGGCAACGATGAAGTCGATCGAGTCGGCGCTGTCGACCATGGCCCTGGTACGGGGTTGCAGGCCTGCTCCGAAGTAGTTCGCAACGCGCTTGCGGATCGATAGGGCCTTTCCGACGTACAGCGCCTGACCATGGCGGTCTCGGAAGATGTAGACACCGGGCGCGTCCGGGATGTCGGATGGCTCTGGCTTGTGCACGTGTGAAGTTTATGAGGAGCCTGGCTCCACCCACTCCTACCGCAGCGCCGGAATCACCTCAGCTCCATATGCGTCGAGAGTGGCCTCTTGGTCGTCGTGCATCAGGTAGATAGCGAACTGATCGACGCCCAGTTCTTTCAGCTCCTGCATCCGCTCGACATGGCGTTCGACCGTGCCAACGATGCAGAACCGATCGACGATCTCGTCCGGTACGAAGTCGGTCGATGGGTTGCCCGCCTTGCCGTGATGGGCATAGTCGTATTCCTCGCGGGCCTTGATGTAGTCGGTCAGGGCGACCGGGATGTTGGGGTCGTTCTCTCCGTAGCGATTGACCAGGTCCACCACGTGGTTGCCAACCATGCCACCGAACCAGCGGAGCTGATCGCGCTGGTGGGTGATGTTGTCCCCGACGTAGGCAGGAGCCGCCACCATGATCTTGACAGCGTCTGGATCTCTCCCCTCCTCGGCGGCGGCAGCCTTCACAGCCGCCATGGTCCACTTCAGTATCTGGGTGTCCGCCAGCTGGAGAACGAAACCGTCCGCCTTGCGCCCCACCAGGCTGAGTGCCTTCGGTCCATACCCGGCCACCCACATCGGAAGGTCCCAGCCTTCCTCGATCCAAGGGATCTTGACTGGACAACCCTGGTAGTCCACCTCGTCGCCAGCCACCATGCCCTTGATGACGGCCATCGACTCTTCGAGGGTGGCCAGGGTCATCGGCGGGCGGCCGATGTAGCGCAACGCCGAGTCACCCCTTCCGATGGCACAGATCGTGCGGTCGCCGTACATGTCGTTGAGGGTGGCAAACAAAGATGCCAGCACCGTCCAGTCCCTAGTACCGGGATTGGTGACCAGCGGCCCCACCACCATCGACTCGGTCTCGGCCAACATGCGCGAGAAGATGACGAAGGGCTCCTGCCACAGCACATGCGAATCGAAGGCCCAGCCGTGGCTGAAGCCTTGACCTTCGGCGCGCTTGGCGAGCTCTATTACGCGGCTGGCAGGCGGATCAGTCTGAAGTACGACACCGAAGTCCATTCGGAGTTCAGTCGTGCTGAGGGAAGCCGAGGTTCTTACCGCGGGCTGAGGGGTCCGGCCAGCGGCTGGTGACAACCTTGCCTCGGGTGAAGAACTTGA
>JAOTWH010000110.1 GCA_029863035.1 Acidimicrobiia bacterium
CGCCACCGACCCCGAACTTGACGGCCTGACCTGGACCCAAGACTCCGGCCCGGGTGCGGTGGACGCGGCTGGCAACTACAGCTGGGTCACCACCGAGGCCAATGGCGGCGCCACCTACACCGTGGTGTTGCGCGTCACCGACGACGGCATCCCCATCCGATTCGACACCGTTTCCTTCGATGTCATCGTGGCCGAGGTCAACCAGCCGCCGGCGATCACCTCCCCTGGCGATCAAGAATCCATTGCCGGAGACGCGGTATCCGTCTCGGTTGCTGCATCTGATCCCGATCAGCCTGCTGGAGTCCTGGTCTTCTCCGCGGCGGGTCTGCCTCCGGGCATCAATGTTGACGGGATTACGGGCGTGATCTCCGGTACGGTCGATGGCGCGGCAGTCGGCTTGTCGCTGTATTCCGTGACGTTGCGCGTGACCGACCAAGGGTCGCTATTCGATGAGGTCACGTTCTTGTGGACCGTGAAGCCGGCGCTGAACGCACCTCCGACGGCAGTGGCCGACTCGTACTCGGTCGAGGCCGGGTCGTCCCTCTCGATCGGCTCGCCGGGGCTGCTGGCCAACGACACCGACCCGGATGGTGATACTTTGTTGGTGTCAATCGTCTCGCCGCCTACGGCCGGAACAGTTGAGCTCCTAGGCGCCGGAGGATTCATCTACCGGCACGATGGCAGCCCCGGGACCGCCGATTCGTTCCGATATCGGATCGAGGATGGAAGGGGCGGAGGCTCGGAAGCGATCGTTTCGATCGAGATCATCCCCAACGCTCCGCCCATCGCGAACACCGACTCCTTCGTCACCGACGAAGACACGTCCCTGACGCTGGATCCGCTCGCCAACGATGTGGACCCTGATGGTGACTCGATAGCGCTCGACTCGTTTGGCGAGCCGGAGCACGGAACCCTGGCGCTAGTACCGGGCGGGTCCCTGCGCTACGTGCCGCAAGCCGACTTCTTCGGGAGTGAAGTGATCACCTATACGATCGTTGACAGCCGAGGTGGAACAGCCACTGGCTCCATCCGGATCGTGGTGTCCCCGGTGAACGATATCCCCGTTGGCCTTGTCGACCGGGTCACGCTCGGCTCGCTGAAGTCGCTCGTTATCGATGTTCTCGCCAACGATTACGACGTCGACAACGACGTCCTGACGTTGGTCGAGATCCTCGGCAGCATCACTGGCTGGGCCAAGGTCAACGAAGACGGCACCCTTACTTATTACCCCAACGGCGAATTCTCCGGCGTGGAATCCTTCAGTTATGTGCTATCCGATTCATCCGGCGCTCGCACAACCGTGACCGTCACTGTGGAGATTCCTCCGAGCGTGGTTTCGGAAGGTGTGGCCCTGGCAGACTCGGTTGGCTCTCTTGGTCTCGCCTTTCGAGCTCCTCCGTCCGACGTCACGGTCGGTGGCGCCTCCCTGAGCCTTCCGAGCGGTGTTCGGCTTCTTTCCAATGCCTTCTATCAGACCCTCGGCGCACTTCAGCTTCCGCTGCTATTCCTTGGCATCGGCGTTTTGGGCTTCGCCCTTGTCGGGGGGGTCACGGGGGCACCGATTTTGCTGGGATCTAAACGCAGTCGTTTCTGGGCCGTGGCGCTGATGGATCGGGAGCTCACGATGAAAGTCCACGCGAAACCCCACGTCGAGGCCGACACCGTTTACCAGTTCGAACCCACCGCCTCAAGCATCAAGTCCGTTGGTCGCAGTGTCACCCACAACGGCACCGAATGGCTGCCGGTTCTCACTCCGGGGGGCGAGGGCTGGGTGGACGCGACCTTCCTCACCGAGTCGGTTCCGCTGAGTGACTTCCAGTCAGACCGCGCACCGGTCCAGCTTGTCCAGTCGCTAGCTCGACGTCTCGAGCGCGGCGGCGATGTCGCCTCTCTGATCAGTCCCCGCGGTCTGGCGATATCGCTGTCCGGCAGACCCCTGCTCATAGACCATGATCGGTTGCGGCTGATGCTCGAGGGTTCGGATCATGCCCTCGATGGGGCCGCCGACGACCTGCACAACAGCGTCCTGGCTCCTCTCCTGGCGACTCTGAAGGAAGCCCAGATCGATCCGAAGGCCAAGCACATTCGTTCGGCGCTCATTCCCGTGGAACTGTGGAACTTCCGCTACTTGGCGATACAGGCGCCTGGTCAGCAATCGTGGCTCGTCTACTTCGATTACCGACACGGTTCTCCCTACATAGTCGGCATCGGACTCGACGAGTAAGGCTGGCGGCGAGCTTTGGCAACGCCGCGTAGCCTCGCTGCATGGCGGCAGCGCCGAAGGCGACTGCTTTTACGAGCCCGATGCCTAAGGGGAGCGCTCCGCGGCTCTGTTGGCCAGATTGGTCAAGGCGATACGCCGCTCGCTCTGTGCAGGTGACAGCTCTAGTACCAGTGTTGCTCGGCCGTCCTCAACAGCCACCGACATCTCAGAGTCGTTGGCAGCGAAGGCGGTTCCGTCCGCCTGGAGGATGACGTCGGCGCCTCCCAGCGCGTCGGCGATTCCGCCTTCGGGGCTAGGGAAACGGCGCAGTGTCAGTGTCGAACCGCCTGCGTGCCACACACACACCTCGACGTTGACGAATGGGGCCGAATGCTCTCCGGGCCCGGCGTTGGTTCCGATGATCTGGTCGACCTCCGACTGGTTGACCACCGAGCACAGATGCATGCCCGCCGGTGAATCGGTCCCGCTGCAGGCCGCGACCAACAGAAGCGCGATAGTCCACGTGGCCTTATGCAAGCACGACCTTGTCTTCGACTTCATGCGGCTTGCGGTCGATCGAGAAGAAGTCGAGCGGGGCCTCGGTGTCGAATTCGGCCGTCCTGCCGGTGATCCACTGCGCCAGCATCGAACCGATCGATGGTGCCTCCTTGAACCCGTGGCCCGAGAACCCGTTACACACGATGAAGCCCTCTATCTCGGTGGGGCCGACGATGGGGTAGACGTCTTCGGTGTTGACCGTATAGAGGCCCGCCACGCCGGTGATGGCCCCTCGGTAGGGCAGCGCAGGGATCCTGTGATGCAGGGCATGGATCTTGCGATCTCTGAACTCGGCGTCGATGTTCTGGTTGAAGTTGTCGGGATCGATTATCTCTTCCTGCTCGTCTTCTTCACGAATCGAGCCGAACAGGATCTGGGAGTCGCCGGCCTCGGGGCGCATGTAGATGCCGCCGGACTCGTCGCCAATAACGGGTAACGGACCGGGGACCTCGTCTGGCCACTCGCGATAAACGACCTGGGCCCGGATGGGCTTGAGCGACCATCCCAGGTCGAGCCCCGCCATCTTCGCCAACTGGTTCGCCCACGGCCCCGAGGCGTTGATCACCATGGGTGCGTCGATGGAAGTGCCGTCGGCCAGGTCCACGCCTTCGACCCGGCCCCCGGCCACTCGCACGTTGGTCACCTTGGCCCGGAAGCGAAGGTCGACCCCATCGCGTCTGATGGCCTCGGCTAGGTCTTGGCATGCCGAGACTGGGTCGAAGTAACCGCCCTCCTCCTCGAACAGGAATGAGTCGGGGCCGCCGCACTCGTGTGGAATCTCTCCGGTCCAGTCGACAGGGCTGTTGCAGGTGGACAGGGCTGGGAATCGATTCTTGACGCCATCGCCGTCGAGAATGGAAACGTCGATCCCGAGACCGGCCATCAAGGCGTGGCCGGCGGCAACCTGTTCGGGAGCCTCTCCCATCATCCACAACACCCCGGTGTGGTGGAACGTGGCTCGCGGCTCGGCGATCCCGGTGAAGTTGGCCCAATCGCGGTAGGTGCGCAGGCCGTCGCGGGCCACCATGATCGACTCGGGGAAGCTGTAGCGCTGGCGCAGCACAGCACACGATGCGCCGGTGGAGCCTTCAGCCACGTTGTCGGCCTTTTCGAGAACGATTATCCGAAGGTCGGAGCGGCGCGCCAGGTGATAGGCGATGCTGAGCCCCATGATCCCTGCGCCGACGATCGCCACATCCGCTGTCTCTTTGGCCAAGCTGCCCTCCTCTGCCGAGCCGCCATGCTAAGCCGAGTCGATTCGACGCCGAGGGTTAGCTGGCCAGCAGTCGAAGCGCCATGGCCTCGGCCGTGGCGCCCCGCTCCAACTCCACAAGGTCGAGGCTTTCGTTTGGGCCGTGCGCTCTGCTGAGGTGGTCCGCCACTCCGGTGAGCAGGATGTGGGCGTCTGGGTAGGCCCCCTCGAAAGCAGATACGAACGGGATGGATCCGCCTACCCCCATGTCAACCGGTTCGGTTCCCCAAGCTCGGCGGAAGGCTTCGCGGAACGCCTCCACCGACTTGCCCGTACTGCTCAACTGGAAGGGCTCACCACATGAACCCGGTATCACGGTGACATGTGCACCCCACTGGACGTTCTCTTCCAAGTGCTCTACCAATGCACTCATGGCACGCTCGGGGTCGTCGCCCGGTGCCAATCGCATGGACACTTTGGCCCTTGCCATCGGGACCAGTTGATTGATGGCGTGAGCCACCGGGGGGGCGTCGATGGCAAGCACTGCAACCGATGGCTGGTGCCACAGGCGCGAAGTCAGCGGGCCGCTTCCGATGAGTCGAACGCCATCCACCGCGCCAGCCCGCTGCAATAACTCCGACTCGGTTAGGTCCAGTGCGGTCCCTTCCGAGGTCACCAGACCTCCGATGGCCACGTTGCCCTTGTCGTCGTGGAGAGTTGCCAACAACCGCGACAGAACCGTTAACGAGTCAGGCAAGGCCCCTCCGAACTCGCCGCTATGAACGGCGTAGTCGAGCGTTCGCACCTCGACAACACAGTCGACCAGGCCTCGCAGCGATGTCGTCAGTGCCGGTTGGCCGGTGCGCCAGTTACCGCTGTCGGCGATGACGATCGTGTCGGCTGCCAGCAGGGCGCCGTGGGTCTCGATGAAATCAGCAAGGTGGAGCGATCCGATTTCTTCTTCGCCTTCAAAGAAGAGTTTCACGCCAACCGGGGGGGTGCCGTCGTGGGCGCGGATGGCTGCGAGGTGCATGGCGATTCCGGCCTTGTCGTCCGAAGTGCCGCGTCCGTACAGCCGGCCTGCCCTTTCGGTGGGCTCGAAGGGCGGTGTCACCCATTCGGCATCCGGCCCCGGTGGCTGAACGTCGTGATGGGCGTACAGGAGCACGGTGGGGGATCCTGGTGGCCCGGGGACTTCTCCGAACACGGCTGGATGGGCGCCGTCGATCTCCAGGAAGCGGATGCCCTTGGCCCCGGCCTCCTCCGCCATAGCGGCAGAGGCGCGAGCCGAAGCGATCACCTGATCCGAGTCGTAGCCCTCCGCGCTGACCGAAGGGATCCGCACCAGCTCTTCCAGTTGTTGGCGCATCTGGGCGGTGTCGATTCTTGTTTCCACCGGCATGTTCAGCGAGGCTAGCCGCCGAGGTCATTCGACTCTGTCGGTCGGCCTGTCTATCAGCCAAGCTGTGATCCTGATGGCAGAGATTCCTGTCAGTGCCGACTACGAGTCGTCGCTCTACGCCCGGCGCTCGGCTCACTTGCCCGAGCTGGGCCCAGACCGCGAGCACTGGGCCGAATTCCAACTCAACGTGTTGCGCAAGCTGTCGTTTCGACCCAGAGATCGCCGCAAGTACAAGCGCCGGCACTGAAGCTGGTACCGTGTTGGTAGCGATTGCACGCCGAAGGGCGTGGTTGCTGGACCTCTGCCGCTCTGTTCCAGCCGTGAGTAGTGCCGGAGGTCTCCGACGCTACGAAACGGAATACATGAGCCTCACCAAAGGCGACGACGCCACTTCCTTCGCCGAACTCGGCGTTGCCCAAGATCTGGTAGATGCCCTTGTTGAGATTGGCATCACAAGTCCATTTCCCATTCAGATCGCCACCATCCCTGATGGACTAGCTGGCCGCGACGTCTGTGGTCAGGCCCAAACTGGCTCTGGCAAAACCTTGGCTTTCTGCCTTCCCATGGTGGAGCGGACCAAGACCGCCCGATCCAGGCGGCCCAGATCGCTGGTGTTGGTGCCAACCCGCGAGCTAGCCAACCAGGTGGCGAGAGATCTCGAACCGCTCACCGCAGCTCGTGATCTGTCGGCGGTGCTGGTGTACGGGGGCGTATCGATGAACAACCAGATCGAGGCGATCAAGAAGGGCGCCGACATTCTGGTGGCCACGCCGGGACGCCTGATTGACCTGACGGAGCGCGGAGCGGTCAGCCTGGACGATGTGACGACGATCGTGCTCGACGAGGCAGACCAGATGGCCGACATGGGTTTTCTTCCCCAGGTGCACAAGATCATGCGCCAGGTGGCCGGGGGCCAAACCATGCTCTTCTCCGCCACCCTCGACGGCCCGGTGGGAACGTTGATCCGGCGCTACCTGACAGACCCCATTCGTCACGAGGTGGCCGATAGCACCGAGATAGTCGATACCCAGGAGCATCGATTTCTTGCTGTGCACGAGATGGACAAGGTGAAGGTCGTCGCCGCCATAAGCCGGGGCGTCAACCGGATCCTTGTGTTCTGTCGTACCAAGCGCGGCGCCGATCGGGTCACCACCAACCTCACCAATGAGGGAGTGAACGCGGCGGCCATCCACGGCGACCTGCATCAGAACGTTCGTGAGAAGGCCCTGGCCAACTTCTCCACCGGCAAGCTCCCTGTGCTGGTCGCCACCAATGTTGCGGCGCGAGGCTTGCACATCGACGACGTAGACATCGTGCTGCATTACGACCTGCCGGATGACTACAAGAGCTTTGTACATCGTTCCGGGCGCACGGCACGGGCCGGCGAGGAGGGCCTGGTGGTTACATTGGTGCTGTGGGACCAGATCAAGGACGCCACCCGCCTGCAGCGCATGTCTGGCCTGAATCAGGAGATCGTCAAGATGTACTCGAACGACGATCGCCTGGCCGATCTGCGTGCGTTCGAGCCAGAATCGGTTGAGTTCAAACGCACCTCCTATTCCGATGTCTCACGTCGGGCTGGGGGGCGCCGCCGCAGGCGTCGCTAGTAGCGTTCGCGACATGTGTCGCAGCATCAAGCAACTCAGGGGCGCCGAGCCGACCGCTACCGACGAAGAGGTTGAGGCCGCAGCGCTTCAGTTCGTTCGCAAGATCTCAGGATTTCGCCAGCCATCTCAGGTGAACACGGAAGTGTTCGAGAGGGCGGTGGCAGAAATCGCCCAGACTTCGCAACGTCTCCTCGACGGGCTAGTAGTCAGAAGCCGTTAGACGACTCGGTTGATGATCTCGTAGATCGTCGGAGTAGGCCGGCCCTCCGAGTAGCGCAGTAGACCGGTGATCGGATCGGCCCCGAGCCGACTTCTGGCTGCCAGCGCCTCCAGCTCTGCCATTGTTATGCCGGGGTCTCTCATCTTCATCAAGAGGTCG
>JAOTWH010000111.1 GCA_029863035.1 Acidimicrobiia bacterium
GGGAACGAGTCCGGTGCGACGCAGGCGGCGCGCCGCAGCAGATCCACGGCCTGGGCGGACTGAACAAGAAAGCTTTACCTGATCCATCGCACGCGACTCCTGCCGAAAAGGTGAGGGAACGCAGTGCATTATGGCAAGGCGGCAGCACTTCGCCAAAGCGCTCAGTGGCGTTTCTCGTTTCTCGTTTCTCGTCTCTAGTTTCTAGTCATGGACAGTGTCGAAATTCAGCTGGATGTTCCTCACCGCGGCGTCGTCAACTTGGGTCGGCATGTGGAGGAGTTCCTCGATGGCAAGGGAGACGGGTTGCTATCGGTGTTCGTGCCTCATGCCACCGCTGGGGTGGCCATCATCGAGACCGGGGCGGGCAGCGACGATGACTTGATCGATGCGATCGATGAGCTGCTCCCGCGGGACGACCGCTGGCGCCATTCGCACGGATCGACCGGCCACGGCGCCGACCACGTGCTTCCTGGCTTCATCTCACCGTCGGTGACCGTTCCGGTAGTTGGGGGGCGCCCCACCCTCGGAACATGGCAATCGATCGTTCTGGTAGACCCCAACGCCGACAACCCACAACGAACGGTTCGGTTGACCTTCCTGACCGGGTAACGAGAAACGAGAAACTAGAAACGTCTTCAGACGTTGTCGCCCATGAAGATCTCGCTCACCGACTCGTCCATGAAGATCGCATGGATGGTGTCGGCGATCAGCGGTGCGGCCGACAGCACCTTGACGTTGTGCAGATGAACGATGTCGTCGGGCATGGGCAGCGTGTTGGTCACGATGATCTCATCGATGTTGGCGTTCTTGAGGCGATCGATGGCAGGGGGCGAGAACAGCCCGTGGGTGGCCATCACGGTGACCGACAGAGCTCCGTGAGCCCTCACCAAGTCGGCTGCTCCAACGACGGTGCCTGCTGTATCGATCATGTCGTCAACGATGACCGCATGGCGGCCCTCGACCTCACCAACCACAGTGAGAGCCGCGGCCTCGTTGTGCTTGCTGCGGCGCTTGTGGATGAAGGCCACCCGGGCGTCGAGTCGTCTGGCGTAACGCTCTGCGACCTTCACTCGGCCCGAGTCCGGGGAAACGACCACCCATGGACCGTCTCCCTGCGCCTGGAGATATTCGGTGAAGACCGGCAAAGCGGTGAGGCTGTCGAACGGTTGGGAGACGAAACCCTGGATCTGGCCGCTGTGGAGATCGACCGACACGAGTCGATCCGCTCCGGCGGCCAGGAACATGTCGGCCATCATGCGGGCGCTTATCGGCTCGCGCGGCAGCACCTTCTTGTCCTGACGGGCGTAACCGAAGTATGGGACCACCGCAGTGATTCGCATTGCCGAGGCTCTCTTGGCAGCGTCGATCATGAGCAGCTGCTCCATGATGTGGTAATTGACCGGCGGGCTGTGACTCTGGATGATGAAGACGTGAGAGCCGCGCACGCTCTGGTTGTACCGGACGTAGATCTCGCCGTTGGCGAATGAGGAGAGATCGACATCACCGAGGGTTTCCCCCAGGATCTCGGCGATGTCCTTGGCCAACTCAGGATTGGCGGAACCGCTGAAAAGGACCATGTGTCTGCGGCTCTTGACCTTCACGAATCTTCCTGCTCGCTCGAACGATCCTTCTTTCGTTCAGCGTAGTCGGCAATCTCCCGCTGTGCCGTCCGCTCCACCGCCAATGAGCCGGGAGGCACATCTTTGGTGATCGTCGACCCGGCGCCGGTCCATCCATCGTCGCCGATCTCAACGGGTGCCACCAGCATGGTGTCCGAGCCGACGAAGGCTCTGTCGCCGATGATGGTTTGGTGTTTGGCATGTCCATCCCAGTTGCAGGTGATGGTTCCGGCCCCGATGTTGGAGTCTTCCCCGATGGTGGCGTCACCCATGTAAGAAAGATGCGGCACCTTGGACCGAGCTCCGACCTGGGTCTGTTTCAGCTCGACGAAGGTCCCTGCTTTCGATTCGGGCCCGAGCACGGTTCCCGGTCGCAATCTGGCGAACGGACCAACTTCGACCCGCGCTCCCACCTCGGCCCCTTCGAGAACCGAGTAGCGGATTCGCGCCTCTTCTCCGATACGGCTATCGCGTATATGGACCTCCGGACCGATCTCCGCACCGGGCGAAACCGTGGACGCCCCCTCGATGTGCACCCCCGGATAGAGGCGGACATCGCTCGCCAGGACGGCAGAAGCGTCGATGTAGACCCGGTTCGGTTCCACCATCCATACCCCTTGGGCCATCCACGCCTCATTGATGGAGCGCTGCAGGTGGGCGGTGGCGCCCGCCAGTTGTTCGTAAGTGTTGATGCCTGCGGCATCGGCTTCGGTTCCGATGACCGCCTCTAATCCGAGGCCTGCGCTGGCGAAGATCGCAACGACATCGGGCAGATACCGCTCCGATTGGAGGTTGTCCGAGCCAATGTTGGCAAGAGCTGAGGTCAATGACTCCGGCGAGAATGCGTAGATGGCTGTTGCCACCTCATGCAACTCCCGGGTCTCCGCATCGGCTTCGACCTCTTCAACAACGCCGACCACGGCGCCGTCGCGACGGATAACTCTGCCGTAACCGAATGGATCGTCGAGGACAGCCGTGAGCAACGAAGCCGCGGCCCCCGTTGACGTGTGCCGATCGACCAGTTCGACCAACACCTCACCTCGCAGCGTCGGATGATCGCTCGGCAGGACGACGATCACGTCGTCAGCCTCCGGAGTCATATCGGCCAAGGCCAACTCCACGGCGTGAGCGGTGCCAAGCTGTTCTTCTTGCAGGGTCGTTGCCGTGCCTTCTGGGAGCGCTGCCGCAACCGCATCGGCCTCGTGCCCCACCACCACTCTGATCTCTGCCGGCGACAGTTGCGATGCAGCTTCGATCATCCATCCAACCATTGACCGACCAGCTATCTCGTGCAGCACCTTGGGACGCGCCGACTTCATTCGCGTGCCTTGCCCTGCGGCAAGGATGATCACTCGAGTAGCCAAGAAGGCTCCTTATGAGGTGGCTGGGGGGACAGGATTCGAACCCGTACCAATGGGACCAAAACCCATCGTGCTGCCATTACACCACCCCCCACCGGTCGGGAAGTGTACCTTCGCCGATTTCCGAGCCCACGGACACCGGCGATGCTGCCTGCGCCGCCCTTGCCCCAGGTGGCAGAGCTCGCATCGCTTGGCTGGCCTCCTCCTCGTCCATGAAGTAAGCGAATAAGGCTGGACCCGAACCGGACAACATGACAGATCGAGACCACAGCCCCGCCAGTTCGGCACGCCAATCGTCGATATCGCGTGCCAGGTATGCCGCCGCCGGGTAGAGGTCGTTAACGAACGGACCGAGGCCCCGGATCTCGGGCGGAAGATCCGACTCCTCGAGTGGTCTGCCGGGGGGTCCCCCGAGCTCGTCCCAGGTGCGATACACGGCGGCGCTTGACAGTTCAATCGGGGGAACGACCACCCCCACCGAGAAGCCCCCTCTTGGCTGAAGCAGCTCGACGGTCTCGCCGCCACCGGTGACGAAGGCGGTGCCTCCGGAGAGGCAGAACGTGACGTCGGAGCCCATCGACGGGGCCACCGACCGCTGCAAGGAATCCTCGATGCCCCACATAGCTCCGGCGAGTCGCAGAACCGCGGCGGCATCGGACGACCCCCCTCCCAGACCAGCCGACACCGGGATCGCCTTCGCCAGCGACAAGGACGCTTTGGCCGTTACCCCTGCCACTTGCCTGATGGAGGTCAAGGCGCCGAGGGCCAGATTGGTGTGATCGCTGGGAACGGCGCCCTTGGCCTCAAAGGAATCGACGTCTGCTTCGTCCAAGTTCAAACTGTCCGACCAGCTCACCGACTGCATCAGCGACCGCAACTCGTGCAGGCCGTCGTCGCGACGCGGCCTCACCTGCAAAGACAGGTTGATCTTGGCGTAAGCCCTAGCCCACATCGGTGGTCGCCATGTCGAGGTAGTCCTGAGGAGAGAGGTCTTCCGCTCGCGCCGTGGGATCAAGGCGAGCTTTGGTCAAGACGGCCTCTGGGTTAGGCAACGCGTCCTCGAGAGAACGCCGCAACATCTTTCTTCGCTTGCCGAACGCCGCCTTTGCTAGGGACACAGCCCGCGCCCTGTTGTCGGGATCTGGAGCTGCAATTCGATCGAGTCGAAGGACCGTCGAATCCACTGATGGCCGCGGGAAGAACACAGTGGGAGGGACGCGAAACGAATCGACCTTCGTCGTGTAAAGGCTCGCCACAACAGAAGGCACTCCGTAGTCCTTGCGGCCTGGCGAGGCCTCGAGGCGTTGTGCCACCTCGCGCTGCACCATCACTATGAATCGACTCACCTGGAAGGCGCTCTGCACCATGTCTAACAGCAGCGGGATCCCGACGTGATAAGGCAGGTTGGCAACCAGCACCCACGGCCCTCCTTCGAGCAGCACCGAGAAGTCTGACCGCGAGGCATCCTCGAACACCAGCTCGACGTTGGCGCGATCGGCCAACACCTCTTGGAGCAAAGGCCGCAGCCTGGGGTCGACCTCGTAGGCGAGGACCGAAGTTCCGCCATCCGAAATGGCCCGGGTCAAAGTCCCGGTGCCAGCGCCGATTTCAACGACTCGCTCCCCTGGCTCGAGGCCGGCCAGCGCCACCGTCTTGGCCACGATGTTGCGATCGATGAGAAAGTGCTGGCCCATCGACTTGCGAGGTCGCAACCCATGGCGAGCTAGCAGATCCCTGATCTCTCCCTCGGCCTGGGCCCCGCTAGTCACGACCGAACACCGCCGCCGCCCGCGCCACCGTAAGGCTTGCCACCTCGGAAGGATCCAGCTCCCACACATCGGCTAATGCCTCACCCACCAACACAACTCGGGCCGGCTCGTTGTCTTCGCCGCGATATGGAGGGGGGGATAGATACGGAGTATCGGTCTCGACCATTGTCCGATCTCGCGGCGCCACTGCGGCACCAAGCCTCACGGTGTCGCCCTTCTCGAAAGCAACTGGGCCAGCGAACGAGAAGGTGACGCCTAGTTCGTCGAATCGCTTGGTCCAGCGAGGACCGCCTGTCCAACAATGCAAGATCACCCGCGGCGTGGCATCTGATCGTTCCAACTCTTGGTGGAGCTCGGCGAAAGCGTCGCGGCAGTGCACGACCACGGGCTTGTCCAGATCGACCGCAAGCTGCAGCTGATCTCGCAGGGCTACCAGTTGCTCGTCTCGCGGAGAGAGGTCCCGGTAGAAGTCCAGACCGCACTCTCCTATGGCCGCCGCCGAAACCGCCAAAGCCTCGATGGCATCGCGCTGTTGGGGCCAGTGCTTGGCGTCATGGGGATGGAGGCCAGCAGTTGCCAGCACCGTTCCCTGGAACTCCGCCGCCAGCTCGGCTGCCGCTTGAGAAGTGGCGGCGTCGGTGCCGGGGCACACCACCCACTCGACTCCAGCAGCGGCGGCTCTCTCCAACAGGGCCGCAGGCGCCTCGGCCGTTGCGAAGAGATGACAGTGTGTGTCTACCCAGTTCGGCACTTGCTGCTCCTACCGCAGTAGGTCGGCCTTTTGGAAGATGGGCCCCGGGTCGCCCAGCTTGACACCCGCCTCCACCTCGGGAGCCTGCCACCCGCTTGGTTCAACTCCCAGCGCCAACCACACTTTGTCTGCACCGAATGGGAGATAGGGCGCCATCATCAGGTTGATGGCCGCAATGGCGTTAACGGCCGTATATAGAGTCGCCGCCGTCAGCTCTTCCTCCCGCTTGGCCGTCTTCCATGGTTCGGCCTCGCTTAGGTATGCGTTCACCTGCTGGGCGGCGGCCAGTGCGGTGTTGAGCCCTGCCTTGAGCCGGACCGCCTCGATATGTTCGCCGCACTCCACGATGGCAGCGGTCATGTCGTCGAGCACTTTGCGGTCCTTGTCGGCCAGCTCGGCCTTGGGGGTAACGCCAGAGAAGTACTGCTTGGTCATCGACAACACCCGGTTCACCAAGTTGCCCCAGTTGGCAACTAGCTCATCGTTGATGCGTCGCACGATCTCACCCTCGGTGAGGTCGGTGTCATCCTGTTCTGGCATGGAAGCTGCCAGCGCGTAGCGAATGCCATCTGGCTGGTAACTCTCCAGGTAGCCCAAAACGGCATCGCCAACGCTGCGCGACTTGGACGCCTTCTCTCCCCCGAATGTGACGTACTGGTTGGCCGGAACGTTCGTCGGAAGATTCAGACCCTCATAGCCCATCAGCAGCGCCGGCCAATACACAGCATGGAAGGGGATGTTGTCCTTACCTATGAAGTAATAGGTCTCGGCTTCGGGGTTCTCCCACCAGTCCTTCCATGCATCGGGGGTTCCTTGTATCTGAGCCCACTCCTTGGCAGCTGATAGGTAGCCCATCACGGCCTCCCACCACACGTAGATGACCTTTCCGGGGCCGAGGTCGTCGACCGGCAGCGGAATGCCCCAATCCATGTCTCGGGTAAAGGCGCGGTCGTGCAGACCTTCCTCGACGAAGCCCACGGCCCAATTCTGAACGGCCTTGCGCCAACCTTGTCGGGTCTTGAGCCACTCCGTGAGTGGCTCCTGGAACGCGCTCAGCTTGAAGAAGTAGTGCTCTGTCTCGCGCTGCACGGGCTTGGTACCAGTCAGTTTGCTCTTGGGGTCGATGAGATCAACGGCGTCGAGCGTTCGGCCGCAGTTGTCGCACTGGTCGCCGCGCGCCTCGCCATAGCCACAGTGGGGGCAGGTCCCTTCGACGTAACGATCTGGCAAGAAGCGCCCGGCGGTCTCGTCGTATGCCTGCTCGGTGGTGTGGCGGTACATGAATCCGTTTTCACGCAGACGCAGGAACATGTCTTGAGCGACGGCCCGATGGTTGTCGGTCCCGGTGGTGGTGAACAGATCGAACGAAATCGAAAGCGCCCTCCAGTACTCGAGGAATTCGGGGTGAAAACGGTCCACGATCTCTTGTGGGGTAACGCCCTGCTCGTCGGCCCGGACGGTGATCGGCGTACCGTGGACGTCGCTTCCCGACACCATCAGCACTTTGTTGCCGGCCAAGCGGTGGTATTTGGCGAAAATGTCTGCTGGCAAGTATGCACCGGCAATGTGCCCAAGGTGAAGCGAGCCCGACGCATACGGCCAGGCAACGGCGACGAGGATGTTGCGAGACGCCACGGGCGAGGGATGGTACCAGTCGCATCGATCCTCAAATTCTCAGTCGTCGAGCAACTATCCGGCGACCGTGAGAAATGGTGTAAACTGGGTTGCTGTCCGCACAGGGGGAGGCGCCCGCGCCTATGCCTCAAGGGAGGA
>JAOTWH010000112.1 GCA_029863035.1 Acidimicrobiia bacterium
GACTGCATCCATGTCGGGGGGAACGTCGGTCTTGGTGTATCCATAGGGATAGAGGATGTATTCGCCGTATGAGTGCCAATCGACGAACAGCTTGATCTGTTGTTCACCGCCAACGACTCTCGACGCGAAGAACGCAGCGACCGCGCCGGTCTCGGGAGCGGAAAACGGTGCCGCACCTCGATAGGTCGAGTCCTCCGGCACGGCGGAAGACCCGCCGCAACAGCCCCACTGGTAGGCCCAGTTGCGATTGAGGTCTGTCCCCACTGTCAAATCGGCGTTGGGCTGACGGTTCTTGCGCCACAGCACGAGTCCGTTGTCCTTGTCGTACTCGGAACCGTCCGGGTTGAGGTTGAACAAGATCCACAGCTCGTTGTTATCGACCGCGGCGGTGATGGAGCTGTCGATGCCGTAGCCATCGGTGAGCATGTTGAGGGTGTAGAGGGCCTGTTCGATGGTCAGGATCTCACGGGCATGCTGTCCGAAGGCGAAAACCACCTCCGGCTCGGCTTCATCGGCGGCGACGTTGTCGGAGATCTTCGCCGCCCACAGTGCCTTTCCCTCATAACTAGTTCCGATCGAGAACACGCTCACGATGGCGGCGTGGTCGATGGCGGTGGCGGTTATGGCGGACACCATCTCGGCGTAGTCGTGATAGCCCTCATAGCCAGGCGGAAGAGCTCGTGGTTGGGGTGGCCGGGAATAGAGGCCACCGACAATCAGGGGCTCGACCGTGTCATGGGTTGGCGTTGTGGCGTTGTCTATCGCGATGACCTGGCGACCAGATTCCACTGGGTAGATCGGAAGCGAGTCGACCTGAACGGCCGTCGAAGGCGCAGGTATCGCCACCGAACCGATGGCCAAAAGGAAAGTTATGACAAACGAACGCATCAACGACGAGACTACGGCCGGTTTGAAGAGGTCACCCCAAGAAGGGACGGCCGCGACCTAAGCGGCGCGGCGGTCGGCCTCGGACGCTCGTCGCGCCTGTTTGCGACGGTCCGAGATGTGGCGCTTCTCTTCGGCGGCGGCCTCCTCGGCCTCGCGACGTTCCCGCTCTCGGCGGTCAGCGTTCTTTCTACGATCTTCGCCTGTGCGGCGTTCCTCGGTCATAGGATGCTTATCGGCCCCATTCCGAGCCCATTTAGGGGGAAAAGGTCCTTCTGGCATGATCTGCCAGAACCCGAGTCGCTCGGCGGTGGGCAGGTTGAGAACCAACTTCTCATAGGATGACGATCCATGACGGCAACAAACGAACAACGAGAACTGGCGGGAGTACTCGACGGCGTCAGAACCCTGGAGGGAGAAGGGTTCCTGGTGCGGAGACCGTTCCCCAACGCTCGCCTCGACCATCTGGGGCCGTTTCTGTTGCTCGACGAGATGGGCCCGTCTGACAATGCACCAGGAGAGGCGAAAGGGGCGCCAGACCATCCCCACAGGGGCTTCGAGACAGTCACCTACCTCATCGATGGAGCGATCGAGCACAAGGACTCCATCGGCGGCGGGGGAGTAATCGCTCCCGGAGAGGTGCAGTGGATGACTGCCGGTTCGGGAATCATCCACTCGGAGATGCCAACCCAAGAGATCCTCACCGACGGCGGACGGGTGCACGGTTTCCAGCTATGGGTGAACCTTCCTGCGAGCGCCAAGTGGCACAAGCCTCGCTATCAGGACCTGACCGGCTCACAGTTGCCCACGATCGACCTCGATGGCGCCAAGGCGGTGTTGATCGCCGGCGAAGCGTTCGGAGTCAAGGGAGCCGCCGACACGTTCCTGCCGATTACCTACATGCACCTGAGCGTGGACCCCGAGTCCGAAACGGTGCTCGAGCTGGAGCGGGATCAAGTGGCGTTCGTGTATGCCTTCCGGGGAGATGGTGACATCACCGCGGCCCGGGAGCCATTCCTCGAGGGTCAGATGGCGGTGTTCGACCAGGGCGGCGGCAAGATCAGGATCGGGGCCGGCACCGATGGGCTTGAGGCCATCGTCGGTTCAGCCGAGCCTCTCAACGAACCCGTTGCGCGATATGGGCCATTCGTCATGAATACTCGGGAAGAGATCGTGCAAGCCTTCGATGACTTCCATGCGGGGCGTCTCGGCCAGATCGAGCCCGAGAGGTTCTGACGATCTGGTCCAGGCTCTAGATCACTTGGCGGGGAGGGACGATGCGAACGTCACCCCGCGTTCCACCCACTCGCCTAGGGCCTCCTCCTTCTTGATGCCCGGCGTACCGACCACCAGCCAACCCTTCATCTCCTGACCGGTGAAATCCATGATGCGGGCCCCCGGCAAAGCGACCATCTCGTCGTGAGCATCCTTGCCGACGCGGACCATGAGTTCGTCGCCGATAATCCCCACGCTCATATTTCCACTCAGCAGGAAAGCCAGTCCACCGAACATCTTCTTCTCTTCGATCTTGGGGTTGCCTTCAAGGTGAGCCCGGATGCGTTCTGCTAGTTCCTCCGAATAGGCCATGGACGAGAAACTACTCGTCGCCAGGCTGGCGGTCCTGGAAGACCTGAATGCTGCCTGAGTAGTTGGACACCCATACCGATCTCGTCTCGGCGTCATAGGTGATGCCGATCGGATGGTGATCTGTCGGCAGCTCTTGCAGTACCTCGAAATCGGCAGTTGACACCTTGGATACCGAGTCAGAGTTGTAGTTGACGACATAGAGGGAGAGGCCATCTTCGGAGATCGCCATAGAACGAGGCGCCGCGCCCGTCACTACGGAATCCACCACCTGACGAGTAACGAGGTTGATCTTGATCACCTGGCCGGATCCGTTGAGAGTCGCGTAGAGGAAGACACCGCCCGGGTCGATAACCAGGTGGCGGGGATTGGAGCCGACATCTCGGATCCAATCGACAGAGAGGTCCTGCAGGGACACGACCGCGATGTCACGCCCGCCCATCACCGCCACGTAGGCAACGGCCGAGTCGCCGGTGACGGCGATGCCACGCGGGTGACGACCGAGAGGCACACGGCCTATCTCGCTGCCCACGGCCGTATCGACCACGCTCATGTCGAAAGAGCACCAGTTCGTCACCAGGGCCAGGCTGTCGTTGGGCGTCACCGCAACGAACTTGGGCACGGCGCCCACCGCGATGGTCTGGTCGATCTCGAGTGTGTCAGTGGCGATGCGATACAGGAAGCTGTCGTCCCATCCGTCCAGTCCACATTCGTCACCCCCGGCGTTGGCAAAACCAGGTCCGTACATCTGATAGTTCGACACGTAGGCGTATCGCCCGTCTGAAGTGAAAGCAGCTTCGACCGGTGCACCCCGGAATTCGTCGTCTTCGGCCAAGCCGAGCGCCGCTCCCGCAACAGCGTCGGCGATGGTCGCCACCAGCTCGAAGCTGCGGTCGTACACGGTGACCGTGTGGCGATACATCATGTTCTGGGCGAAGAAGAGATCATCGCCTGACCACACGACGGACTTGGGTGAGATGTCCCCGGTGATGGTCTCCACCAATTCGAGTGAGGCCTCAACCGAAGGCGGGATCGTCGTGGTGGTGGTAGTTGACGTTGTAGAGGTTGTCGTTGTCGTTGTCGTGGTGGGGGCAACGGTGGTAGGTGGGGCTGTGACGACGACGGTCAGCTCGGCCGCCAGGACAGTCGCGGCCACGCCGTCATCTGCCGTAGAAGTCGCGGTGCAGGCGGGCGCCAGCACGATGAGGGCGCCAACCAAGACTGGCAATCGGAGGAGGGTGAGACGGGTCACGCCCCATCGGTATACCACGCCTAGTTGTCTAGGCCAGCACCGTTGCTAGATCCTCCTCGAAGTGCTCCCGATCCCCGCCGCCGGCGATGTCCTTGCATGGTTGAAAAGATCAACTCCGAGCTGGCGATCATCCATCGAATCGACGTTACCGATGCGAAGGAACCCCCATAATGCCCCGTAACCATGCCCAGAATTGCCGCGCTCATTGTCCTGGTGCTCGCCGGGTGCTCCGCTGACTCCGGTCTGAGCCTGGACAGTCTCGAGGCGGAGTCGATCCTGTCGGCCGATATCCCTGGGCTGAGCAACGACCGAGTAACGGACCGACAGGACGGTTCAGGCCCGATGATCACCCAACTGAGCGACGTGGCGGGTAGCTGGGAGGCTGCATCCGTCGAGATAGCGAATGCTGTGCGCCAGCATGGCTGGACCGTTGACTCCATCAACTGCGTTAGAACGGGGAATGACGTCATCGCCAAGAAGCAGGTCGAAGGCCAATGGGTATTGCTCGAGTCGGGAGCCGGAACGCGAGGCGCTGGCATCATCTTGCGACTCGCACCGACCCAGCAGGCTCCCGGTTCCGTTGACATCGACAGCCGCTGTTCTGCGGCTCTGATAGCCGCCGTGTCATAGGGCGCGTTGTCGCCGCCCTCCAGAAGCGCATTGGCATAATGCTGCGATGATCCAGTGGCGACCCTTGAAGCCCGACGACGGGCCTGATCTCGAAGTCCTTTTCGGTCTGTGGGAGTCTCATCATGAGCTGCCATTCCACACCGACCTAGAAGAGATAGAGCACGACCTATCCAACCCCGACGGGGACATCGCCAATCGCACTCAGGTCGCGATAGGGGAGCACGGCCGGTTCTTGGCGATCGCATGGGTATCTGCCGACAAGGCTTCTGTCGAAGTCGCTAAGCATCGAGCCATGTTGGAGGTGATCGCTCATCCGGACCACGCACAGCTGGAAGCCGAGGCTCTCGAGTGGGCAGAAGCCAAGGGTCGTGAGATCCTCGAAGAACACCAAGATGGCAAGCCGCGTGTGCTGCGCGCCTGGTCGCCAGCCAAACTCACCGATCGCATCGAGCGCTTCACCGCAGCGGGGTACCCACCGGCGAGGTACTTCGCCGAGATGTTGTGCGGCTTGGAAGATTCGCTCCCCGATGCGGCCCCTCCCGAGGACGTCACCTTGATCGACTGGGATGATTCATTAATGGAAGAAGTCTGGCGAGTCAGCAATACCGCCTTTGCCGACCACTGGGGAACGGTTCGGAGAGATTACGAATCATGGAGGCGCATCATGGTCGATGAGCCTCATCATCGACCAGACCTCGGGATCATCGCGTTGGCCGATGGGGACGTCGTGGGTTATTGCTCCAATCGGGTGTACGAGGGTGACTTCGAGCTCCGCAAGATGAAGGAGGGGTACATCGCGTCGCTCGGTGTGCTGCCTGAGTGGCGAAAGCGTGGGATCGCCAGCGCCCTCATTGCCGATTCCCTGCGGCGGTTCGCGGCGGTTGGCTATGACCATGCATCACTGCATGTCGATGCCGACAGCCCGACAGGGGCCTTCGGGTTGTACGAGAGACTCGGCTTCAAGCAGTCCGACCTCACAGTGGCGCTCGTGAAGGAGCTGTGACGAGGACGCATCAAGGCCCAACACTCGGTAGCCGCTGGGGCTGGGTGCTAGCGCTGATTCCGCGGGTATCGGCGGGCCGAACCCTCGCCCACCCGCTGTTCGAGTTCGATCTGTAAGAACTAGCCGGCCACCGGTTCGAGGATGACCACAGGGATCTCTCTGGTGGTCTTGGCTTCGTACTCGGCGAACTGGGGTCGGTTGGCCTTTTGCCGCTCCCAGATGGGGGCCCTCTCCTCATCGTCGGCGACCCGGGCGATCACTTCGACCGTGTCTGAACCCAGCTCTATCGATGTCTTGGGATTGGCCCTGAGGTTGTGATACCAAGAGGGATGGCTGGCGGCTCCCATCTTGGAGGCAAAGATCGCGTAGCCGTGCCCCAGATCTTGGTACTGGAGGGGATTGATCCTGGCCTCTCCCGATTTGGCTCCGATGCTGTGAAGGAGGAGAAGGGTGGCTCCCTCGAAGTGCCCGCCCACTGTGCCATCGTTAGCTCGGAATTCGTCGATGACCGCCTTGTTTCGGTCGCTCACTGCACTATCTCCTTTGCCGGTTCGGGATTCATCTGTTGTCCGTTGGCGAAGAGGCTCAAGATGCGGGCGGCTTCTGACTCAATGGGAACCACATACGACACGCCACCCTGATTGGAAATGGTCACTGGAAGGGTGGCAGCATCGATCCCTCCGGAGCGCATCAGCGCCCACCCGAGCTTGGTCAGGTCGAACATCGACAGTCCCTCATCGGCCGTGAGACTGTCACCTACCCCGGAAGCCAGCCACGGGGCCTTCAACAAACTCGATGGAGATTTCGTGCTTGTCATGAGCTTGTTCAACACAAGTTGTTGGCGGCCCATGCGCCCGATATCGCTCTGGTTGATGCCCACCCAAGAGCCGTTCTGCAGCTCCTCGTAGCTCCGGGAGCGAACGAACGCTATCGCGCTGGGACCGTCGAGCGCCGTTGTCCCCGCCTCGACCGACAGACCCGATTTGATATCCCTGGCGGCGAACGGAAAATCCATGTCGACCCCGCCGAGACGATCGACCACGTTGGCGAAGTCGCCGAAGCCAACTTCGACGTAGTGATGGATGGGCATCCCGAGGAAACCCCTCACCGTTCGCACCAGGAGGTCCGGGCCACCCAGGGCGTAGGCCGCGTTGATCTTGTTCACGCCTTCACCAGGTACGTCGACCTTGAGGTCGCGAGGGAGGCTGAGCAGCTGTAGCCGCCCATCAGCGACGTGCGCCACCATGATCACGTCTGCCCGTTGTCCGGCGAAGTCTCCGAAGAAGCCGCCGAGCTCCTCGGGAACGTCCTCTCTGCTGTCGCTGCCGACCAGGAGATAGTTGACAGGCCCTGACGATGTTGCGTCCAGGCTCAACAAGTCGCTCCGTGGGATGCGCTCGATGCTGGCGTTGAAAAGCATCGCCGAAAGACCAAACCAGGCTGCCCCTGCTACCAGAACAACGACCGCGAACCAGATGACCAAACGACGCCAGCGACGCTTCTTGGGCGGTGCCTGAGCTGGAGGGGCGGGTTCGATTGGGGGCGGGTCCTCGAACCCCGAGCGCGGTGCAAGCCGCGGAGTCTTCGGTTGTTGAGGACGAAAAGTGGTTGTTTGGCGAGTATCCAAGATGATTCCAGTCGCGAACAACGGCCGACGGAACGCCGACCGCGCCACGGATGATACAACGACTTTTCACACCAACATGTCAGTCAGGGAAGCGGCCATGGCGATGGTCGCTCCTCTCACGGTGTGGACGGCGAGTGGCGTTCCGTCTTCGTGGTCGCTCGACGTCCAACCTGCCCGACCCATCCTCTTAGGCTCGCCGCATGACCTGGACCGCAAACGACATCCCCGACCAGTCGGGGAAGGTGGCCGTCGTAACCGGCGCCAACGGCGGCCTTGGGTTGGAGA
>JAOTWH010000005.1 GCA_029863035.1 Acidimicrobiia bacterium
ACCCTCGCGGATCGCAGCCGATATCTCGGCCATGCGTTCCGAGCCGACTGGAGCGGCAAGCACCTGGCGGCCGTAAACGTATGCGAGCAGCAGGCCGGCGAGCCCTGCCGCCACGGCAAGGTAAAGCCAGAGGTCGGTGTTCACTGAATCAACTCCGGGAAAGACCTACGGAAGCGCCAGTCGCTCCCGAACCGGCGGGACTATAGCTACTTCCTCCATAGCTCTCTGGTGAAAAGCAGCACCACCGGGAAGATCTCCAGCCTGCCCACCACCATCAGGAAGCCAAGCAGCCACTTGCCGAGCATCGGTACGCCGGCGTAGTTGGCGCCTGGTCCCACCTCGGACAGTCCGGGCCCAATGTTCCCAATGGCAGAAGCGGTTGCCGACGCCGACGTGACCAAATCCAGCCCTGCCCCGGTACTCGAGTCGATGATGGAGAACAGGAAGGTGCCGGTCATGAAGATGAACATGTACATCAGGAAGAAGGCTTGAACGCTCTGCACTATCTCTTCCGAGACTGCATCCTTCCCCAGTCGGGCAACGAACACGCCGCGCGGGTGGATGAGCCGTCGCAGATCGTTGCGGGATGCCGACACCAGCACTCCGTGCCGAGGGATCTTGACGGAGCCGGCAGTTGAGCCCGCCATGCCGCCAATGAACATCAACCCGACAACTAGTACCTGGAGAGCAGCGGCCCATTGACCGAAGTCCGCGGTAGCGAACCCGGTGGTAGTCACTAGAGACACCGCAGTGAACACGCCTTCGCGGATCGTGTCCGAGACGGCCCCTCCCCTGGTACCGATGATCATGACAACAGCCGCTGCTACTAGCACCCATAGATAGATGCGCAGCTCGGCACTTCGCAGATATGCCCTGGGATGGCGCAGCGCCTTGAAGTGGAGAGCAAACGAGACGCCAGCCAGGAGCATGAAGACCACAACCACCCATTGGGTGTACGCAGAGAACCCTCCAATTGAGGCAGCATCGGTTCCGAAACCGCCGGTGGACATGGTGGTAAAGGAGTGAGCGACCGATTCGAACAGCGTCATGTCACCCAACAACAGCGCCAGCACCTCCGCCGCGGTGATACCGAGGTATACGAACCACAGTCTCTTGGCTGTCTCTCGGAATCGCGGTGTTAGGCGATCGGGTGTCGGGCCGGGCGACTCCGCCTTGGCCAGCTGCACCCCTCCCACCCCGAGGAGGGGCAGAATGGCGACAGACAACACGATGATGCCCATGCCACCCATCCACTGAGTGAGCGCCCGCCAAAACAGAATCCCGTGCGACAGAGCTCCCGGGTCGGTGAGTATGGATGAACCCGTGGTCGTGAAACCGGCCGAGGTCTCGAAGAAGGCGTCGGTCACATCGGTGATCGAGCCAGAGAAGATGTAAGGCAAAGTGCCAACGGCGATGATGGCGAACCACGACAGGCCCACTGCGGCGAAGCCTTCGCGCGGACTCAGCTCTTTGGTTCGCTGCCCGAACGACCGCCAGGCGAAGAGCCCAACCGCGATTGTTACCGCAGCCGCGGCAGCGATCTGCCAGGCGTCATCCCACTCTTGATAGAGCAGCGCCACGACCGCCGCGCTGAGCATGGCGACGCCGACACCGGCCACCACCGCGCCGATCACATAGAGCAGACGCCGAATAGACATCAGTGGTGGGCGATCACGCCCCGAACATCTTCTCGATGGTCGGGATCGCTTTGGGCAATGCGATCACGATGATTCGATCGCCCTCTTCGATGGTGGTCGTGCCTCTTGGCACGAAAGCCTCACCGTCACGAACGACCCCACCGATGATGGCGGTTTTCGGAACGTGAATATCGGCCAGGGTCTTGCCGAGGGCGGTGCCCTCTGGGCCGACCTGAATCTCGATGGCTTCGGCGTCCGTGTCCTGGAAAGTTGCAACCGAGTGGATGCGCCCCCTGCGTACGAACCGCAGAATCGCATTGGCTGCTGCTTGGCGAGCAGATACGGCAGCGTCGAGGCCGACGCCCGCCAAGAGGCTGACTAGCTCGATGCGCTGGAAGCGGGCCACGGTTGTTTCAACCCCCAGGGCGTTGGCGAGGAGCGCTCCCATCACGTTCACATCGTCCCAGCCTGTGAGCGCCATCACCACGTCTGCCGACTCCACGCCCTCGGAACGCAGCACCTTGGGGTCGGTCGGATCGCCCTGCACCACCACTACATCATTGCTCTGCTCTGCCAGGTAGCGACATCGGTCTGCTTCTTCGTCAATGAGAACCGTGCTCAAGCCCTCCCTGGCACACAGCTGAGCGGTCAGCTGGGCCAACCGACTAGCGCCGAGGATGACCACCTTGCGGGCTCGATCGTGGCTCAGGCCAAGGAAGTCCATCGCCTGGTCCGTCTCCCCTGGCTTGGCGATGATGAGCACGTGGTCGTGGGCGTTGATCGTGGTGTCGCCTCGCGCGATGGTCGTTTCCCCGTTCCGCACCAAAGCGGTCACTAGCCAATCCCAGCCCTTCACCCTGTCACGTAGCTCTTGAAGGGTGTGCCCCGCGACTGGCGCGTCTTCGGGGATGAAGCCGCCCATCAGAACGAGTTTGCCATCACCGAATTCGAAAACTTCAGAGACCGCTCCCTTGAGGACCATCGACACCAGCTCCTGCGCCAGAGTGGCTTCGGGATCGATGACTACGTCGACGCCAACAGCCTCCAGGCCGGGGCGAAGAGCCGGATCCTCGACCCGGGCGATCTTGAGTGGAACCCCCAGGCGCGTCCCCGTCTGACACACCAAGACGTTCACCGCGTCCTGGCTGGTGACAGCGATCAGCATGTCGGCGCTGGCAACCCCTGCCGCCTCCAGCACGGAAGGAGTGGCACCGTTGCCATGGATGACGAGGGCGTCGAGGGAATCTTGCAGCTCTTTGACCCGCGCCGCGTCGCTGTCGATAAGTACGACATCTTGGCCCTCGATAGAGAGCCTTTCGGCGAGGTACGAGCCGACCTGGCCCGCCCCAACGATGACGATGCGCATGGCAACGCCTCCTAAATCGACTTGGCATCATAGGAGAGGGTCAGATACTGCCGAGGCTCTCGGCGCCGTTAAAGTCGCCGCGTGCTCGACCGTCTGCGCTCCCTCGTCCCACAAGGCCTTCGGTTACCACTTCTCATCGGCCTGCCTGCGCTGGCACTTGCGGGAATCGTGGCGATCGTTGCCTCAAGCGACACCGAACCGCCACCCGCGCCCAGAGCGGCCCCGGTTACCACCACGACCACCACCACAACCACATCAACCCTCCCGCCCCCCCAGCTTCGGTTCACTTTCGAGGGAACCGACCCCGAACTCAGATCTGCCGTCGAGATGCTGTATCGATGGCTCGACGACCCGTCGCTCGTCCAGCCGATCGAAGTCGACGCCCAGTTCGCGGCACGCCTCGCTGATGTCGATCCAACCGAGGACCTCTTGGTTGAGCTTTCGGTGACAACGTCTCAGTTCACTGGAGGTCAGCGGGTTGCGGTTGCTGTGGCAGGCGAGGATGTGCTCTTGGCCGCAGACGAGAACGACGGTGCCGGGTGGCGCATCGTTGGTGGAACCCTCGCTCGCTTCGGAGCGGCACCGTGGTTCGGAGATCCGATTCAATCCGTCCTCGTCATCGGCTCCGATGCCCGGTGGAACGAAGACGTCTTCTCGCAAAGAGCCGACAGCATTCACATAGTCACCGCCGTTGCCGACCAGAGCGCCGGCGCCATCGTCGGCATCCCGCGCGACAGCTACATGCCCAATCCCAATGGAAGCAATCGAAAGGTCAATGGCGTGCTTGCCGGCTATGGCGCAGAGGGAGTGGTGGAGACAATCCAGACCTACAGCGGCATGGAGATCGACGGCTACATCATCACCGGGTTCTTGGGCTTCAGCCAGCTGATCGAAGGGTTCGGGCCATTCGAGATCTTCCTGCCGCAGGCGATCCGGGGCGGCTTGCCCGGGTTCCGCAACTTCCCGGAAGGTGACTCGGTCATCGAAGGCGACGACGTGTTGTTGCTGGCCCGTATCCGCAAGACGTTGCCCCAGGGCGACTTCGATCGGAGCTTCAACCATGGCGTCATCATGAAGGCAGTGCTTGACAACATCCAGACCAGGTCCATCCGCCAGCTGCCCATGCTGCTCGGCTTGCTCAACGCCACCACCCACACCGACCTGTCTGCGGCTGAGCTACTTCGACTGGGCGCGGTGGCCTATTACCTGGACAACGACCTGGTCACCAACCACGTGCTTCCCGGTAGGGCGGGACGGGCCGGAGAGGCCTCGGTGGTGTTTCTCAGCGCAGGCGCCGACGAGCTTCTCGCCGACCTTGCCGACGACGGACTTATCAATAGCGATCAGTGAATAGTTGTCAGTCTTCAGTGGCGAGTAGTTGTCAGTTGTCAGTCTTCAGTGGCGAGTAGTTGTCAGTTGTCAGTCTTCAGTGGCGAGTAGTTGTCAGTTCTTCTGATTTCTGATTTCCGATTTCTGATTTCCGATTTCCGATTTCTGATTTCTGATTACTGATCACTGGTCTTGAGGCTCACTTGCTTGATCCAGGCATTGATGGCGAAGGTGACGACCGACAACCCGATCATCACGGGCCATACCTCCCATCCGAGCGGCACCACGTCGAACAGCGTGTTCCCGAGCGGCAGATACACCACGGCGAGTTGAAGGGCAATGGAAATCAGCGCCGTAAAGACCACCCACGGATTGTCGAGAATGCTCCGTCGCCACACCACGGTCCGCTCGGCCCGAACGTTGAACAGATGAAGCACCTGGACCAGAACCAGGGTCGTAAAGACCGCGGTCTGGACCTCTTTGAACGGAAGATCGAGCACGTAGTGCCCGATCACCAACGCTCCCAGAGTGCCCGCTGCCAACACCGCGCCGCGACTGAGCAGCGCAACCTGGTGCTTCAAACTGAGGATGTTGCGATCGCCGAGACCGTTGGCCGACATGATCCCTGCCTCGGCAGGATCTATCCCTAGGGCGATGGCCGGCAACCCGTCGGTCACCAGGTTGATCCAGAGAAGCTGAACCGCCACCAACGGCTCCCCCAGGAAGCCGAAAGCCAAAAAGCCGATCAACATCACCAACACTTCGCTGGCGTTGGCCGAGAGCAGGAAGTGAACGACCTTGCGCAGGTTGGCGAATATGGCCCTGCCCTCGCGCACGGCCGAGATGATGGTGGCGAAGTTGTCATCGGCCAGCACCATCGACGAAGCGTCTTTGGCCACGTCTGTTCCCGTACCCATGGCCACACCGATGTCGGCTGCACGCAGCGCCGGGGCGTCGTTGACGCCATCGCCCGTCATCGCCACGATCTGATCGCGTGCCTGCCAGGCGTCGACGATCTTCACCTTGTCGGCCGGGTCGACCCTGGCGTATACCGAGTACCTCTCCACCTGCTCTGCCAGTTCGTCGGCCGATAGCCGGCGCAGGTCCGCGCCCGCCATGACCTCATCACCTTCGCGCAGGATGCCGACCTCGGTAGCGATGGCCCGCGCCGTCACCTCGTGATCGCCTGTCACCATCACAACCCGGATCCCCGCGGCTTGAGCTTCCTGCACTGCGGGAGCTGCCTCTGGCCGAGCCTCGTCGCTCATGCCGACCACGGCCACCAGAACCAGGTTCTCCTCCAGGCCTTCGATGGGGCCGGGGCCATCGTCGAAGACGCGGTAGGCCAAGGCCAAGGTGCGCAGACCGCCTTCGGCAAGCTGTGCTGCCTTCTGAAGTGCCCGCTCTCTTCTGGCGGGGTCGAGCGGCTCGGGACCATCGGGTCCCTCCAGATGAGTCGCCAACGAAGCAACGATCTCCGGTGCGCCCTTGGTGGCGGCCAGGTAGGTACCGGAGCGCCGATGCAGGGTGGTCATGCGCTTGCGTCCCGAGTCGAAGGCCAGTTCATCCACCCGCGGCATCTCGGTACGCAGTCCCTCGGCGTCGATGCCCATCTGTTCGAGCGATATGAGCAGGGCCACCTCTGTCGGGTCTCCGAGGTAGCCCTCGTCGGCGGCGCGAGCGTCGTTGCACAACGAGGCAACCTCGGCGTAGCGAGCGATACGCCGGTCGCCGGGGTCGGCCTCGGACACGGCGACGCCGAGGTCGGCCCCCAGGATCGTCTGCACCCTGATCTCGTTACGGGTAAGCGTGCCCGTCTTGTCGGTACAGATAACCGAGGCCGCCCCCAGCGCTTCGACGGCTGGGAGGCGGCGCACGATCGCCTGCTCGCGCGCCATTCGGGTGACGCCGCGCGACAGTGTGATGGTGACGACGGCCGGCAGGCCTTCCGGGATGGCGGCAACGGCCAGCGCCACCGCGATCAGCAACATCGATTCGGGTTCGGTGCCCCGCAACCATCCTGCTACAAAGACGATGCCGGCCGTGACCAATGCCAGGACTGCCAAGCGCCTGCCAACCCTGGCTAACTCGATCTGGAGCGGGGTGGGGGGCTCTGATGCTTCGAGCATTTCGGCCACGCGCCCCATTTCCGTGGTGCGTGCCGTCTCGACCACCACCATGCGCCCCCGCCCGGCGGCCACAGTGGTCCCGGCGAAGACGATCGAACGCCGATCCCCCAGGCCGACCCGCTCGGCCACGGCATCGGTGGTCTTCTCCACAGAGAACGACTCGCCGGTGAGAACCGACTCGTCGGTCTCGAGATGCATCGTCTGCAACAGCCGCCCATCGGCCGGTACCCGATCGCCCGCCTCCAGCACAACCAGGTCCCCCGGTACTAGCTCGGCCCCGGGGACAGAACGCTCCAGTCCCTGGCGGATCGCAACCGCCTCGGGAGCGGATAGCTCCTTGAGAGCCTCTAGTGCGCCTTCGGCCCGCCACTCCTGGACATAGCCGAGAACAGCATTGAGCACGACGATGGCGAAGATCACCCATGAGTCGATCCACTCGTCGAGCAGGAATCCACTGACGGCGGCGGCGGCCAGCAAGATCCAGATCATGACGTCGCGGAACTGGTTCGCCAGCATCTGCAGTCGCCCGAAGCCCCCCTCCTGTTCGAGCTCATTGCGCCCGTACAGACCGAGCCGTCGTAGGGCTTCGGACTCGTCTAGGCCATTCTCAGGATCGGTACCCAGCCGCTGCATCACTTCGTCGGTCTCGAGAGCGTGCCAAGGCGCGGCCGAGCGAGTGGTGGTGCTCATGTGGTCGGATGGTAAGAACGAGACGCGGCCCTAGATGTCCTCGCTCGACTGGCTGGCTCGGTACTCCCCCACGATGGACGCCTACCGGACCCTTTTAGGGCTCCCCGGCCTCTTGTTCGGCTCGATACTCCATGAACACATCGGCAATCGCAACGGCGGTGAGAGGCAGAAGCGGGGCCAGGGCGATGCCGAGAGCCGGCACTACGGACATCACCACCACGGTGTAGATCGCCGCCAGTGCGACCGCAATGACCCTTCCCCTGAAGCGATGCTCCAACTCGGCCCGCAGCGCGATCACGCCCCCCGCCCCATAGGCAGCGACCAGCCCGGTGGTGGTATCGATGAGACCGATAGGCAGGGCAACAACGAGGAAGAGGCCCATGGCGCCAACTGTTACTCCGGCAGCGTGACGGTTTCTCGATCCGAACGCCACTGCCACGAAAACCAACGGCGCCATGGCGAGGCCGAAAGCGGCGAAAGGTGCCGCCTCAGGCGCGTCTGGCGAATCCGAGCCAGAGGCCGCGACGGCGATGATGATCGGCCACATGCTCATCATCACGATGAGCGTCCCCACCGCAACTACGGCCCACTTCCGGCGCCACGTGATCGCCTCGCTATGTAAGAACACGGATCGAGCGTATCGAGTTGCGAGGTGCCAGGTAGCGGCCTAGCCCTTGACCGATCCTGCTGTGAGGCCGCGAACGAAGTAGCGCTGCAATGAGAGGAACACGGCCATAGGAAGCGCCATAGAGATGAACGCCCCCGCCGTTAGCAGATGCCAGGCCTGGCCGCGCGAGCCATTCAACTCGGCCAGGGCTTGAGTCACGACGCGCACATCAGGCTCGCCGCCGAGGAACACCAGCGCCACCAGGAGGTCGTTCCATACCCAAAGGAACTGAAAAATGGCGAAGGACGCCAACACCGGCACCGATAGCGGAACTATCAACTTCGTGAAGATGTCGAAATGGGAAGCGCCGTCGATCTTCGCCGACTCGATGATCGACGATGGAAGAGACCCGATGTAGTTGCGAAGCAAATAGACGGCGAGCGGTAACCCGAAACCGGTGTGCGCGAGCCAGACGGCTAAGAAAGTCCCGTTGAGGTCGAGATCCGGAAAGATGGAAATGCCGAGGAAATGCCCACCACCGGTGTAGAGGCGCAGGATGGGGATCAACGCCATCTGCAGTGGCACGACCAACAGTGCCACCACCACCACGAAGACGACTTGCCGTCCCCGCCACTCCATCCAGGCGAACGCATAGGCGGCGAACGCCGCAACCGTGATTGGGATAACCGTTGCCGGAATCACCACCGCCAAGCTGTTGAGAAACGAGTTCCCGAAACCCTCCGAGCTGAGGACGTCCCGATAGTTCTCCAGCGTCCACTGGCCGCTGTCAAAGAGGTGGCCCGCCACATTCCACCAGCCGCTGGCGTCGACGAGGGCCTTGGGCCGGAACGAGCTGACCAACACCCCGAGCGTCGGGATAAGCCACAAGACCACAACGATCAGGATCGAGAGTTTGACCGGCCACTTGTCGAGCGACCGTCGCAAACGGCTCTGCTCCTTCTTAGCCGGCGGCAGCTCAACGTTGGTGGTAACGCTGGTCATCGAGTCAACTCCTGCTCCTTGAACCGGCGAATGTTCAGGACCATCAGCGGGATAACGGCCATGAACAGAAGCACGGCAAGGGCGGCGCCGACACCGTTATTGCGGAAGGTGAAGAACTCCGTCACCATGCGTTCCGCCGTCACAGACGTGCCGAACTGGCCTCCGGTCATCACAAAGACGATGTCGAATAACTTCCAAGTGGTGATGACGATCGTGGTCCCTACCACCACCAGGGTCGACGATATCGAGGGGAACGTCACTTTCCAGAAGACCTGCATCTCCGATGCACCATCGATGCGCGCCGCTTCGATGATGTCGTCTGGCACCGATTTGATGGCCGACGACAGAATGACCATTGCGAACCCGGTCTGCAGCCAGATCATGATCACCATCAGCATGAAGTTGTTCCACGGCTCCTGGAGCAGCCACGAGACGGGGGTGTTCCCCAAACCACTCCAGATGCCGTTGAGGAGGCCGATCTGCTCGCCGAATCCCTCGGGACGGAAGTTGTAGATGAACCTCCAAACGATCGAAGCTCCCACGAACGAGATCGCCATCGGCAGGAAGATGAACGACTTGGAGATCGCCTCTTGGCGGCGACCGAGTTTGTCGGCCAATGTGGCGAACGAGAGGCCGATGGAAACCGAGAAGAACGGAACTATCACAACCCACATGGCGCTGTTGCGGACGGCTTCCAGGGTGCCGGAGTCGGTGAAGATGGTCTGGAAGTTGTCAAGCCCCACGAACGTCTCGCTGCTGGCGTCCTGGAAACTGAGAATGAGCGTATTGACAGCCGGATAGACGAGGAACACGGTGAGAATGACGAGAGCCGGCCCGACGAACACGAACGGACGCACCTTGTCCGCCACTCCTTCCGGGAGCTGATTCGTCAGTCGGTCCATCGCGTAGTACAGAGCGAACACCCCAAATACCCCAACGACGAGTGCGACCACAACCACGATGACGCGATTGGCGTCCTCGTCCTTCAGGAAGTCGAAAGTCCACCACAGAACGGCGAAGGCCACCACAGGGACCACCAGCGCGGCAGCGATGCGGAGCGGGACAAGAAGGAACTCGTTGGGTTTGCGGCCGGGGCCACGTCCAGGCGGAACATCCGATGTGGTCTCCACATCGACATCTAGCTCGGCCAACTCATCTCCCTTTCGCCTTTTTGCACTCTAGACGCGAGAAGGCGGCCCATGCAGGCCGCCTTCTCATCGATTCAATCGCTTTCGGACTAGCCAGCAGGCCAGGAGGCTTCGATCGTGGATACGACATCCTCGAACGAAGAGCCGCGAGCCCAATCGACCATGCCGTCCCAGAACGTGCCCTGCCCCACCTCGGCCGGCATTAGGTCCGAGCCATCGAACACGAACGTGTTCGCGCCGAGAGCCGTCGCGATGGCCACCGCTTGCTTCTTCACCGTGTCTGATTGATAGCAGTCACTTGGCGTATTGGCGTTGGCCGAGATCCGCTCGATCGGGTTGCCCTCGGAGAGCTTGCCGTGGCCACCCAGGTCGCTACCGGGAGCCTCGGTCGACGCCTGCACGCACTGGTACACCGTTCCGGCGTAATCAGCTACGAACTGGCGAACCTCGGGGCGGTCGTTGAAGACAATCGCCAACTCGCCACCGCCCATCGCACCATCGACACCGTCGATGCTCGGGAAGGCGAAGAAGTCGGCGTCGGTGCCAGACACCACGCCCTCTGGGAAGAAGGTGGCGATGAAGCTCGCCTGACGATGCAACATGCAACTTGGCGGATCGTTGAACATCGGATTTGGCGCATCACGGAAGTCGATGGCCGGAACCTCAGATGGTCCACCCAGCACGAAGTCGTCGGCGAACATGATCTCCTCGAAGGTGGCGAAGGCGTCCTTCACCTCCTGCGAGTCGAACGGAACCTCGTGGTTGTACCACTGAGCGTAGAACTCCGACCCGGCCTGGCGCACGAGGATGTCCTCGATCCAGTCGGTGCCGATCCAACCCGTCGCCGCATCAGAGCCGAAGCCGATGCACCACGGCGTGATGCCGTCGGCCAGGATCTCACTGGAGAGCGCAACCAGGTCGTCCCAGGTCTCGGGGATCGTGTACCCACTGGCCTCGAAAACCGGCTTGTTGTACCAGACGAGCGACTTGTAGTTGGCGTTCGTCGGGATGGCGTAATGCTCCCCGTCGGCGCACAGCCCAAGGTTCATGAAGTACTGGCCGTGAGCCGCGAACAGCTCATCGATGTCGAATCCCATGTCCTCGAATGAAACGAGGTCGCCGTTGTCGGCGAAGGTGCAGATGGAGCCGGGCTGCGGCGTGATCGCAACGTCGGGCGGGTTGCCGCCGTCGACGCGAATCCGCAACTGCTCCTCGAAGCTGTCCGAGCCTTCGTAGGTTGCAATGGCGCCTGTCTGCGCGTTCCACACGTCGAAGGTCCCCTGCAGGGATTGCCCTTCGTCGCCGGTTGGAGCCGCGAACACCGAAATCTCGGTCCCCGCGATGTCAGATACTGTTGTTGCCTCGGTGGTGTCGCCACCGCCGGCCGCGACTGTCGTATCGCCGCCGCCGTCGTCGTCGCTACACGCCGCCGCCACCAGGGCAAAGACGAACAGCAGCGCTATCCATTTCGATTTACGCATGAAGATGCCTCCTGAGAATCCCGGAACGAGTCCGGTATACCGTCACGATACCAACATGGCGGCTGCGATGGCGAGGGGAGCTAAGGGCAGAAGGCCCCTTTTCCGATCGAAACCCCAGGTCAGCGGCTCTTTCGTCGCAGGCGTCGTATACCATCGCACAGGTGGAGGTCGCGAAAACCGTCGAGGAATGGCTCAACAACGCCGACATCTCCGATCGCATCGTCCATGTCGAAGAGATCCCGGCCCGACAAGCCATCGGGGCCGACCTCGACCCTCCACCGCCCCCGGAGTTGGCAAAATCGCTGAGCGCCGCCGGCATCGAGCGGCTGTATCGCCATCAGGTGAGAGTGATCGACCGGGCGCGCCGTGGAGTCCACACCGCCATCGTCGCCGGAACCGCTTCCGGTAAGACCCTGGCGTACCAGATCCCCATCGCCGAGAAGGCGATCGCCGATCCCAAGAGCACCGCCTTACTGCTCTATCCCACCAAGGCGTTGGCTCGCGACCAGCTCCGATCCTTCGGCGACATGGGAATCGAGCAACTTGTGGCCGCCCCGTACGACGGCGACACCGACCGGGACCACCGCAGCTGGATACGACGCCATGCCAACACGGTGTTAACCAACCCCGACATGTTGCACATCGGCATCCTCCCCAACCACAAGGGATGGGCCGACTTCTTGGCGCGCCTGTCTTTCGTTGTCGTCGACGAGCTTCACATGTTGCGCGGCATGTTCGGATCGAACGTTGCCCACGTGCTGCGACGACTGCGAAGGCTGGCCGACCACTACGGATCGCAACCAACCTTTCTCTTCACCTCGGCCACCATCGGCAACGCCGGCGAATTGGCAACGCGTTTGTGCGGGCTCCCGGTGGAGGTGGTCGAAGAGGATTCCTCACCAGCCGGTGCACGGACGTTTGTTCTGTGGAATCCACCACTGCAAGACGAGTTCTCTGGCACCAGGGCGTCTTCGCTTTCAGAGACAACCGACGCTTACGTCGAGCTGCTGAGAAGGGGCATATCGACCATCGCCTTTTCGCGCAGCCGCAAGGCCACCGAGTTGGTTCATCGCTGGGCGGCGCAGCGGCTCGATCCCGAAATCGCCAAGCGGATAGCTCCCTATCGCGGCGGCTACCTGGCTGCGGACAGGCGCAAAGTGGAGGCTGCGCTGTTCTCCGGCGAACTAGTTGGTGTATCGGCCACTAACGCGCTTGAGCTTGGCATCGACGTGGGCGGCCTCGATGCGGCGGTCATCAACACCTTCCCCGGCACCATCGCTTCGCTGCGCCAACAGGCGGGCCGCGCCGGGCGCTCTCTTGGCCAATCGCTGGCTGTGCTCATCGGCGGACAGGACGCCCTCGATCAGTACTACATGACCCACCCCTCCGAGCTTTTCACCCGCCCGGCAGAAGCTGCGGTGATAAACCCCGATAACCCCGGAGTGCTGGCCGATCACATGGGATGCGCCGCCTACGAACTGCCGCTGGTGCCAGAAGATCGCGCCTATTTCGGCGAGGCCATCGAAGAAGCGGCACCGGACCTGGTGCGCCAGGGCTTGCTGAGGCCGCGCCACGGCAAGCTGTATTGGGCCAACCGCCGCCCCCCGGCCCGCGACGTCAACATTCGCACCGCCGGCGGGGCGGCCTACACCATCACCAACGAGGAGGGCGACGCCATCGGCACCATCGACCCGGCGCGGGCCCACAGCCAGACTCACCCGGGTGCGGTGTACCTCCACATGGGCGATACCTATGTGGTCGAAGCGCTCGAGTCAGAACTCGGAGAGGTACGGGTGCGCGGCGCCGATGTCGACTACTACACCCAACCCAAGGAGGAGAAGGATCTCATGGTGCTCGCCATGGAACGGTCGGCCACGCTTGGGCGACTCGGACACTTCCGCGGCAGGGTCGAGGTGGAGTCAACGGTGGTGGCGTACCAGCGCAAGGAGATCGGGTCGGGTGCGATCCTGGGAACCGAATCCTTGTCCCTTCCCCCACAACGCCTTGTCACCGAAGCGTTCTGGCTCACCTTCCCCCAGGATGTGTTGGAGGACGCCCGGCTCAGCCCCGACGAGTTGCCCGGCGCGCTCCATGCCGCCGAGCACACCGCCATAGCCATGCTCCCGATGTTCGCCATCTGCGACAGGTGGGACGTAGGAGGTCTATCGACGGCGGTTCATCCAGATACGGGTGAGGCCGTCTTCTTCATATACGACGGGTACCCGGGAGGCGCCGGCATCTCTTCGATCGGGTTCGAGGCGGGCGAGCGCCACCTGCGAGCGACCTTGGCCGCTTTGAACGATTGTCCGTGCGCGGACGGCTGCCCGTCGTGTGTGGTGTCGCCCAAGTGCGGCAACTTCAATGAGCCCCTCTCCAAGCAAGGCGCAGCCGAGCTGATTCGGGCCGGTCTGGCTTGACGGATCAGCTGCGCCTGCGCACCTGGGTGCCAACCACTAGGCCAGCCGACAGCAAGACCAGGTTCTTAACCACGAACTCGCCCTCGACGGTGAGCTTGAAGAGGTTCCCGTTCTGGAAGGCGATGTCAGGTTGTATGACCAGCACCAAGAACGTCCCCACCATCTGAGCTGCGAACAATGCGAGAACCGCCCGCAGACCCACTTTGGTCAACAGACCGATGCCGACGATGACCTCGGCTATGCCAAGCATCGGAACAAGCCAATCGGGATTAACCCAGTAGACGGTGTCGGCGACGAGGTCTGCAACCGGGGTGACATCGAAAACCTTCAGCGCACCGAACCACAGGAAAACCACGCCGAGAGACAC
Organism: Acidimicrobiia bacterium; assembly: GCA_029863035.1. The sequence goes on from JAOTWH010000005.1 coordinate 14,174, forward strand.
CCGAAGGATCGGTATGGCCCATCGTCTCAGGAACGACACGATCCGCGTATCTACGGCATCCAGAAATGTGACCATGGACCAAGCGTAGGGACGAGCCGGGAGCTAGTTCCGGCCCGTCCGTAGTTCTACGACACCAGCGTCGGAACTACTCGTCCCCGCCCTGGTTCTTGTTGGCCTTCTTGTTGGCCTTGGCTGCGGCCTTGTCTGCGCCCACAGCCTTGGAAGCCTTCTGCAACTGGCCGAAGTTCTTGACGCCGGCTCGATAATCCGCCAACTGGTCGACCGTCAAGTTGTTCTTCAGCTCACCGAAGTCGAATTCGCCGCTCTCGCTGCCGATACTCAGCACGTCGGCGGTGTCCCCCAGAATCGCCCTAAGTTTCACCAGTTTGAAGATGGCCCCCCAGCCAATGCCTTGATCGCGTAGAGCAGAGATCGAATCACGAGCGGCAGTCGCAGCGAGATCAGTCGCTGCGAGATCAGTCGCAGCGGGATCAGTCGCAGCGGGATCAGTCGCAGCGGGATCAGTCGCAGCCGCTTGGGCGTGCAGGATCAGGACGTAGTCGGCCAACAGGTCGACTTTGGCCACCTGGGCAGCGCTTGGCGAATCCTCCCCCAGTGCATCTGGCGAATCGTCGGCCAACGCTGCGGCCGGGAGCGCGGCGGACACCAACAGGACCACGACGGCGATACTTGCTCTCATTCTTTCCTCACTCTATTACAACTACTCTCAGTAGTCAATCCCTCGGCATTTCGCCCGTCTAACTTGAGCCTGGCTGTTGCTCGATCAGAAGCGGTGGGCTGAAGGTGGCACGCCCAACGGCGGTCACCGTGGCCGGGCCCATCATGACAACGGTCACTGTCACCTCGGTCCTGACTTCAACCGTGCGTGGCTCCCAAGATTCGTCGACTGGGCATCTGCACGAGATCAAGCGGGCACCGTTGGCTAAGGCGAATCGGCTGGCTTCCTCGCTCGGCAACCCGCGAGCGCCATATGGTCGGAAGGTAACCGGGGCCGCGGCCAGCGCGGCAGCATCTGCTGCTACGGCCGCTCGCGCCGTGGCGGCCAGATACTGACCGGAGGCGGCGACCGCGACTAGCGCTACCGCCAGCAACCCGGCCACGGCCAACAGGAGAACCCCGGCGGCTCCACGCTCGGTCACCGCTCGACTCGCATGACGGCTCGGGATCGCAGCTCGACGGTGAAGCCTCCGAGCAGCGGAGCTGCTACCCGGTGCTGGAGCCGCAGGTGGACGGTGGCACTCTGCCCCACCACAGCCGGCCTCTCCACAGTCACTCGCAATCGCCCGCCGAGCTCCGGCCCCAGCGCTTCTTGGGCCGCGGCCACGGCCCGTGCCGGATCAGGGGAGGTGGCGGCTTGGCGGGCACCCTCCCGAGCGGCGTTGACCAACTCAAGCTGAGTGCGAGCCAGCACCACAACTTCGACCCCTGCCGCCAACACCGCCAACACGAGCGGAAGCACGATGGCGAACTCGACCACGGCGCTGCCCCGCTCTCTCATTACCCGACCAACCCGATCACCTTGTTCACGACCGTGTTGAACAAGTGCGGCAAGAGGTCTGAGCCCGAAGCCCACACGATGAGCGCCAAGGCAACCGTGCCCGCCGCCACCAAAACCAACGCGTACTCGGCGGTGGCCTGACCCGAATCTTTCCTGTGCATGTATCTCCTTCTTCAGATCGGCGGCCGGCCGACGACGGGGGGAAGAGCGATAGCGACTCTGTTGAGAGCCCCGACCAGCGCGGGACCCAGAGTGAGGAGCACGAATCCAGGAAGAATGAGCAGGGCAAGCGGCAGCATGAGGCGTACTGGTAGCCGCCGCGCCGCGCTCAACTGCTTGGCTCGCTCCTCGCCCCTGCGCTGCTGCGCGAACGAGTCAATAGCAGCGCGCAGCGGGGCACCGGTGGTGACGGCGCGCGCCGCCAGTTGGAAGAAGCCGGCGCCAACGCCGTCGCTTGCGCCGAGAGCTGACTCGAGACCGCGCAATCGCGCCGCCCGCAGCACGGCTCGGACCTCCAAGGCGAGGCCCGATGCCAGCTCTTCTGACGCAACGGCCATTGCCGGACCAAATGGAAGGCCGGCGGCCAGGCCGAGGGCAACGAGCTCGGCGAGCACCAACACCTCCTGTTCGGCCGCCTCCGCTTCTCGGCGTCGGTGGGCCAGGCGGCGGCGCCACCACAGCAGACCGCCGGCCAATCCGCTCGCGATGGTGATCCAAGGCATCCAAGCGAGGGAGGCCAAGGCCACGGCAGCCAACCAGGTGCGATCTGCGAGTTTGGGCCGAAAGACATCTGCGCACAACACCCCAACGCCAACCGCCGCGAGGAGGCTCATCTCGCACCGTGGCGCAGCATGAGCACGACCACTGCGACTCCCGAAAGCTGCAAGCCGATGCCGATGACTCCAACAGCTCGCGCCAGCGGCCCAGCCGAGAAGAGAGACGATCCGGTGGCGAAAGACAACGCCACCGCAGCGATCGGGGTGCCGCCAACGATGAAAGCGGAAAGGCGCGCCTGCGCGGTTAGCGCTCTGCGCTCCCTGGCGACCTCAGCGGCCTGCGTCGCCGACTCTGCCAGCCGCCCGAAAAGATCTGCAGCCTCGGCCCCGGTGGTGGATGCGAGACGGACCGATGCCGCCACCAGTCGCCCGTTAACCGCCAAGGCGCTGCGCAGCGCTCTCGCGGCTTGGTCTAGGGGGCGACCAGCAGCGGCCAGGCGAACCGCCAACCCAAGGTCCAGCGAGGGTGCTCGGTCTGCGGCGGCGCCGATGGCATCTCGCAACGAGGCCCCCGACCTCAGCTCGGCAGCGATGCCTTGCAGATAAGCCGCCTCCTCGTCGCTGCCCGGGCGCGAAGGTCTGCCGTGCCACTTCGACCAGAGCGCCCATCCGCCGACAGCCAACAAGAAGTGCACCGGACTCGCGATCACCAGGGCGACGACACCGATAGCCACCGGCTGGGCACCCGCCAAGATCATCATGGCCAACACGGCTGCTATCAGCACGGAGCCGGCGTCAACTCTCCGTCCTCAGAGGTCTCCACGATCGCCGTCAGCCGACGCTTGCCGCCCGAGCGATGCACCTGCACGACGACGTCGATCGCCCCCCATAGCTGTTTACGAAGCGTCGACTCCGACACCCGACGATCGCCCGACAGTGCAAGCGTCTCCAGTCGAAGGAGCGCTTGGTGGGGATCGGAGGCATGAACCGTCGACATCGAGCCGTCGTGGCCGGTCGTCATCGCCTGGATCATGTCGAGCGCCTCGGGTCCCCGCACCTCTCCAACGATGATGCGATCCGGCCGAAGCCGCAGGGCGTGGCGCACCAAGGCCTGGACCGTGATCTCCCCAGCACCCTCGGAGTTGGGCGGTCGGCTCTCGAGCCGAACCACATGACCACTCAGATTCAGCTCGGCCGCATCTTCCACCGACACAACGCGCTCGCTTGACGGAATCGCCTTGGACAACAGGTTGAGGAGCGTTGTTTTGCCTGCCCCGGTACCGCCGCTGACCAGAACGTTCCTCTTGGATCGAACGGCGTCGGCCAGGAACTGCACCTGGGCACGGGTGATCGATCCCTCCTTCTCGAGCTCGGCGAGGTCGGTGACCGCTTCCGTGAAACGGCGGACCGCCACGATCGGCCCATCGACGGCTGCCGGAGGAACGATGGCATGGAGCCGCGAGCCATCGGCCAAGCGGGCGTCCACCGTGGGAGAGGAGCGGTCGAGCCGCAGTCCCAAGGGAGCGACCACTCGCTCAACCGCCGCCACTATCGCCGCATCATCGCTGAAAGCGACATCGGTGCGGCGCAGCGACCCGGATCGCTCGACCCATATCTCGCCCGGACCGTTGACCAGCACGTCGCTCACCTCTGGATCCCGCAGGAGAAATTCGATGGGACCGAGACCCGACAACGCATCAACCACCTGCTGGGTCTCGGTGTCACCCGCCAACGGCGCTTCGACGGCAGCGATCCGAATGATCTCGCGCCGCAACTGAGGCCCCTCAAGGGCAGCATCGGAATGGACCAAAGCCTCGACCAGTCTTTCGGTTACACCCATGGCAGGCTCCAGACCTTGCGCCACGCTCGAATCCAGCGATCTGGAGGTGGGGTCACGCCGTCGAGTAACGCCGCCAGAGTGATCGTTCTCGGCTTGGGGAGCACCGGGCCCGGTCCTGGAGCCGCCACTCGCCAGCCGCCGTCTTGGTAGATGGCGGGATTGTCATCGTGCGAAAACAATCCCCCCGGAACCAGCAGCCGAAGCTCGACGGGAGAGATCGTCGAGGGCTGGGAAGGGCCGACCCTCATCACAACGAAAGGCCAACCACCGACCAGGGCCTCGACCACCTCCGCTGAGTCCTCCGAAACGATGCCCCCGTTCCTCAGGCAAGCGAACCCGCGCCGGTTATGAGGCTCGAGGTCGGCGCGGCGGGGCCCTTCGGCAACCAGCGCCGCCAGCGATCCATCACCCGGCAGTGATGGTCCGTTCGGGTCGAGATCCACAACGAGCGCGGGACCCGGCGCCGCGGCGGCCAATCCCAACGGACCAACCGCCCCCAGCAGGGCGTCCTCCGGCGATCGCAGAGCGAGTGCCGGCATGTGGCAGAACGTATGGAACTGGTTGCCAACTTTCAATAGTCATGACTTCCTGCTCTGGCCATGGCAGGAACTGGAACGCAATTTGAAGTGGAGGACCGAAGCTACGAGAAGAAGGTCGAAGAGGAGGATCGGTACTTGTCCGAGAGGTTCTTCGGAACCTTCTGGCGCGACCTTCTGTTGCCGGATGGCATCGACTCGGAAAAGCTGGAAGCGTCCTTCAAGGACGGTGTCGCCACGATCCGGGTACCGGTACCAGAAGAAGTATTGCCCAAGGCTCACAAGGTCGAGGTGAAGGCGATCGCTGACTGAACCCGGCAAGTCGACCACCAGAACGTCTTTCTTCCACGCGTGCCATACCGCGAGTGAGAGGCGGGCTTTTCGCGGTCTCGTAGACTGAGCCCCATGGCAGACGCCGCCGCCTTCTTCGACCTCGACAAGACCGTTATCGCCAAGTCCTCCACGCTGGCGTTTCGTCGCCCGATGCACAAGGCCGGCATGCTTGGCCGCAGGACATTGCTCAAGGCGGGCATCGGTCAGCTGGTCTACGTGCTATTCGGGGCGGATCACGATCAGATGGAAAAGGTGCGCACCGCCCTCGTGGACCTGAGCGAGGGATGGCGGCGCGATGAGATCGAGGACCTGGTCGAGGAGGCCCTCGAGGACATAGTGGCGCCGCTGGTCTTCGCCGAAGCCCTGTTCCTGATCGACGACCATGTCCGCGAGGGCAGGCGAGTGGTGATCGTGTCTGCCAGCCCGGTGGAGATAGTGAGGCCGCTGGCCCACTACATCGGGGTCGACGAGGTGGTGGCCACCCGGTCTCTGGTCGACGAGGAAGGTCGATTCACCGGCGAGCTCGAGTTCTACGCCTACGGACAGGGCAAAGCCGACGAGATTGAGCGGATCGCCGAACGAGACGGGATCTCGTTGCAGGATTCCTATGCCTACTCGGACAGCGTCACCGACCTGCCGATGATGGAGGTGGTGGGTCATCCGGTGGCGGTCAACCCAGACAAAGAGCTTCGCCAGGAAGCGGAGAACCGAGGCTGGCCGGTCCTCGAGTTCCAGCGCCAAGTGAGCCTGAGGGCTCGCCTCACGAGGCCGGTCCCTCTCATTTCGGGCGCGACCCTGGCCGCAGGCGCAGCTGCAGTGGCGGCCGCCGCCATAGTGCGCTCCCGCCGTCGGCGCGGCTAGGTGTCGGCGGGCGGTTCGGTCTTCACCCGGCTTCCCTCGGCACGAGCCGCCTCGAGCTTGGCCGTCGTCAGGCGCGGCGCCGCATAGACCAACACCAGCACATAGGCGCCCGAAACGAAGAAGTAGGGCAGGCGCAGCGCCATATCGCGGCTGACGAAGTTCTCTCCCAACACCACGATGAGTCCACCGAGTAGAGAACCGATCGGCATCATCCCCCAGCCGAAGAATCGGTAGACGCTGTTGACCCTGCCGAGCAATTCGTCGGGGATGATCTCCTGACGTAGCGACACCGTGATCACGTTCCATAACACGATGGTGACTGTGAAGACCAGATTGATAAGGAACACCACCCACCACCGAGTTGCCACCCCGATGACCGCCGTGGTCACGATGCCCGCCACCATCGTCACGTATAGCGATGTGCCACGGCCGAGCGCTTGGGAAATGCGCGATGCAGAAAGGCTTCCGATGACACCACCGATGGCGCCTGCGGTCATCAACAGGGCGAAGATCACAGCCCCCGGGCTCTCGAACCCGAGAGTGTCGCCCAGTGATCCGATCACGCCGCTGAATAGGCCTGTCTCCAGGTCGAGGTCCTCCTGGACGAAGAAGACGAAGGTGGCGAACATCACCATGCCCAATCCGTTGAACAGGCCGAGGACGATGGCGAGCGGTCGCAGAACTGGGTGTCGCATCAGCCAGGTGACGCCTTCCTTGATCTCGGCTTTCCACGATCGCTTGGGGGGAGCGTCCCCATCAACCTCGTCGCTGCTCTTGGCGCGGAATTGGCCCGTAATCGCGAAAACCAACCCTGCAGAAACAGCGAAGGTCCCGGCGTCCACGAAGAATGGCAATGCGAAGCCAACGGCGAGCAACAGGCTGCCGAGCGGCGGGCCGACGAAGTTGTTCATGACCATCTCGGCGCCCCACAGGTTGCCGTTCGCCTTTTCCAGCTGGTCGGGCTCCACGATGGCAGGGAGGATGGTCTGCGCCGAGTTGTCGCGCAGCACCTCGGCGAAGCCGAGCGCCAGCGCAGAGAACAACAGGAGGCCGTAGACCGCGAAGTTGGTCGAGATGGTGACATCGCCCACCAGGTCTTCTGGCGATGGCAAGCCGGATTGCTCCCCCAAGACGATCAAAGCGACCACTCCGGTGATCGCGGCCCGAGCCAGATCCATCGACACGATGATCTTGCGGCGGTCCAACCGATCGGTGATGACGCCTGCGGGGAGGCTGAAGACGAGCCACGGGAGGCGCTGGGCGACAGCTATGAGGGCGATGAGGAATGCGTTGCGGGTGACCGCAGAGGCCAGCCAGGGATAGGCGATCGCTCCCACGCCGTCGCCCAGGTTGGAGATCACGCTGGCCGCCCACAATCTCCAGTACGACTTGCCCAACCGGACCTTCTTGCTCAAGAGCCAGCCCGAGAGGCAAGAACCTCGTTGAGGACATCCGGTCGATCGGTCATGATGCCGTCGACCCCCTCGTCGAGGAGCCGGTTCATGTCAGCAGCCTCATCCACCGTCCATACGTGGACCTGCTTGGCGGCTGCGTGGGCGGCCGCCACGAACCTGGCGTTGGGAATGCGGCCCTGCGGCACTTGATAGGCGTCTGCTCCGTCTTTGGGGACCCTCCCAAGGCGCGACCGCGCCAACGCCTTAGCGATCTCCAGCGGGCCGGCCGAGGTGGCCACGCGCCCACCGGTCAGCCTTCGGAAACGCTTGATGCGGTCGCCGTGGAACGAAGCCGCCAGCACCCTGTCGTGAAGGCCCAGTCGCTCAACCTCGGAGGCCAGAGGCTCGACCACCTCGACAACCTTCATATCGAGGTTCCACAGCGCGTTCGGGAAGGTCGCTACTGCCTCCTCGAGCGTTGGGATCCGAACGCCCTTGCCCCGCCACGGATGATCCTCCTCAGGCTTGAATCGGTAGGAGGCATCGAGCAGCTTCAGATCTTCGAAGCGCCACTCCGACACCTCTCCCGTGCCGTTGGTCAACTCGTCGAGGACGCGATCATGGAAGAGGACAACCACGCCATCGGCCGTGACGTGAACATCGCTCTCCATGTGGATGTAGCCGAGATCGGTAGCTCCCTGGAACGCCTCGATGGTGTTCTGAGGCCACAGCACCCTGCTGCCGCGGTGGGCGAAGCGCAGCGGGTGCTCGTGGGTGAGGTATGGCTTCACTGATGCACCAGCTCCCCGTCCTTGACCACGGCCCACACCAGGTCCGAACCGGGACGGTACGGAATGTCGAGATAGGTATCGGCGTCTAGCACCACAAGGTCGGCGATCGCCCCGCCAACCAGCCTCCCTTTGTCGTCCGCTTCCAGCGCCAGGGCTCCTCCCCTGGTGGCAGCCCACAACGCTTCTTCTGGCGTCAAACCCATCTCCAAACATGCCAGCGCGATGACCAGCGGCATGCTCTCGACGTTCGACGTCCCCGGATTGAGGTCTGTGGCCAGCGCCACGGTGACGCCGGCGTCCCACAGCATGCGAGCCGGCGGTTGGGGGGACCGCATGGAAAAGGAAACCGCCGGAAGGAGCACCGCCACTGTCCCCGCCGCTGCCAGAGCCTGAGCGTCATCGGGCGTGGCGTTATCGAGATGATCTGCGCTGGCCGCACCCAGCTCGGCCGCCAATCGAGCTGCACCGGTGTGGGTGAGCTGCTCGGCGTGCACCCGTGGCTTCAATCCATGCTCGTCGCCAGCCCTCAAGATGCGGCGTGCCTCGGAAACGCTGAAGGCACCTTCATCGACGAACACATCGCAATAGGCGGCCAAGGATGCAACGGCGGGCAGCATCTCGGTGATCACCAACTCGGTGTAGTCGCCGCTATCGACACCTTCGTCTGGAACATGGGCACCCAGAAAGGTGGGGACGACGTCCATGGGATTGGCTTCGGCCACCGCGGCGATGACCTCGAGAATGCGGACCTCGTCGGCTGTGTTGAGCCCATACCCGGACTTCGCCTCAACGGTGGTGGTGCCGCCGCGCAGCATGCGTTGCACCCGCGCGGTGGAACTCTCAACCAGTTCGTCGAACGTGGCGTCCCTGGTGGCTGCAACCGTGGAGTGGATGCCGCCTCCTGCCGCCAAGATGTCGCGGTAGCTCTCCCCCCGCAGCCGTCTGGCGAACTCATCTGCCCGGCTACCTCCGAAGACGAGATGGGTATGGGCGTCGATGAAGCCAGGGATCACAGCCCGACCCTCGCAATGGAACACCGCGGCATCGCCAAATGAGTCGGGAAGCGAAGCGGCCGGCCCCACCCACGAAACCACGCCGTCGGAGATCGCCACCGCGGCATGGGGCAAAAGCCCCAGCAGATCGCCATCGCCAGGCTGGTTGGTGACCAGCTGCCCCACCCCGGTCAGCACGAGTTGCGCCATGGTGCGAGCCTACGCGGGCGTACTCCGCATTCATGGCCACCACCAGGCATCTCGATGACGATCGGAGTCGCCTCGACATCGATTTCATCCACCGCTTCTTGTCGGAAGATGCGTACTGGGCAAAGGGCCGGCCGCGTCAGCTGGTCGAGAACACCATCAAAGCGAGCGCCGCGGTGGTAGGGGCATGTCACGATGGCGACCAGGTCGGCTTCGCCCGGGTAGTGAGCGACGGAGCGGCCATCGCCTATCTGGCCGACGTCTTCGTTGCTCAAGACCATCGAGGCAAGGGACTCGGCAAGGCTCTGGTCAAACAGGCCGTCGAGAACGGGCCATTCGCCAACCTCCGCTGGGCTCTCTACACCGAGGACGCCCACTCTCTATACGAGCAGTACGGCTTCCGACCGCCCAGCGACCGCTTCATGGAGCGGCCCAAGCCCTAGCTCTCGTCCATCGGGATACGCACCCCGCGGTCCTTGGCGACTTGACGAGCTATCGGGTAGCCAGCGTCGGCGTGACGCATCACCCCGGTACCGGGGTCGTTGGTGAGAACTCTTTGCACTCGGAGAGCACCCTCCTCCGTTCCGTCGGCCACCACCTGGGCACCAGCGTGGATCGACTTGCCGATGCCGACCCCTCCGCCGTGATGTACCGCCACCCACGCCGCCCCCGATGCCGTGTTCAGAAGGGCATTGAGGATGGGCCAATCTGCCACGGCATCCGATCCGTCGGCCATGGCCTCGGTCTCGCGATATGGCGAAGCCACCGAGCCGCTGTCGAGATGGTCGCGCCCTATGACGATCGGCGCCGACACTGCGCCCGAGGCCACTAGGTCATTGAATGCCAACCCCGCCTTGTCCCGCTCGCCGTAACCAAGCCAACAGATGCGGGCGGGGAGCCCCTGGAACTGAACCCGCTGTGCCGCCAACTCCAACCACCGCTGTAGCGGCCGATCATCGGGAAAGAGTTCGGCCACCGCTCGATCGGTTGCGGCGATATCGGCGGGGTCGCCAGACAGGGCCACCCATCGGAACGGACCCTTGCCCTCTGCGAACAGATCCCGGATGTAGGCGGGCACGAAACCCGGATAGGAGAAGGCATTACCGAAGCCACCCAGGCGAGCTTCGCCGCGCAGGTTGTTGCCGTAATCGAAGACCTCGGCCCCTGCGTCTTGGAAACCAACCATCGCCTCGCAATGGACCGCCATCGATTCGCGTGATTCCTTGATGTATCGCTCCGGGTCGGCTTTTCGTAGCTCTTCCGCCTCATCGAGCGTGTGACCGCGAGGCACATATCCGTTCAAAGGGTCGTGGGCCGACGTCTGGTCGGTCACGATGTCGATATCGACGCTTTCTGCCAACAGCTGAGGGAAGACATCGGCCGCGTTGCCAACAACACCGACCGACAAGGCCCGGCGCTCCTTCTTGGCGGCGGTGACCACCTCAACGGCTTCGGCGAGAGTCGTAGCCATTTCGTCGAGATAGCCCGACTCCACCCGGCGGGCGATGCGGTCGGGGTCGATCTCAACGCACAGCGCAACGCCCTCGTTCATAGTCACAGCCAGCGGCTGGGCCCCACCCATTCCCCCGAGACCGGCCGTCAGGGTCAGGGTGCCGGCCAGGGTTCCACCGAAGCGGAGGTCGGCGATGGCGGAGAAGGTCTGATAGGTGCCCTGGAGGATGCCCTGGGTGCCGATATAGATCCACGACCCGGCCGTCATCTGCCCATACATCGTGAGCCCTGCTGCTTCCAGCTCCCAGAAGTGCTCCCAGGTTGCCCACTCCGGCACCAACAACGAGTTGGCGATCAGCACCCGCGGCGCCATGCGGTGGGTGTCAAATATGCCTACCGGCTTGCCGGACTGCACCAGGAGGGTCTCTTCATCACCAAGTGAGCGCAGCGACGCCACAATGGCGTCGTAGGCCTCCCAGCTCCGAGCGGCCCGGCCGGTGCCCCCGTAGACGACCAACTCGTCGGGGTTCTCGGCGACCTGCGGATCGAGGTTGTTCATCAGGCACCGCAACGCGGCTTCCTGCAACCAACCCTTGGTAGTGAGGTCGGAACCACGAGGCGCGGTTACAGGGCGAGGTCCTGCCATGAGCCTGAGGCTAGTTCTTGGGATGACGAGCGGACCTATGGCCCTAGAGCCGGGATCCTCGCTGGATAGAGTTGGAAGCACCAAGGGAGGTCGCATGTATCCAATCAATTTCACCGCGGGGCAAGCAGGAGAGAGAAGCAGAGGGCTCGGATGGGCCGGTGTCTTCTTCTTCGTCAAGGCACTGTTGGCGTTGCCCCACCTCATCATCGTCAACATTTTGGGGAATCTGGCGTTCGTTGTCGCCTACATCGGCTTCTTCTTCGTTGGCTTCACGGGCAAGCTGCCCGATGGGCTGCGAAGCATGCTGGTGGCCACGATGCGGTGGTCGGCCCGTACCTACGCCTGGGTGGGCGCGCTGAGCGACCAGTACCCACCATTCGTATGGGAGGAAGATGACTATCCGGCACGCCTCACGGTCGGGGACGCCCCCGAGACGCCAAGCAGGGGATTGGCGTGGGCTGGCATATTCTTCATCAAGTTCATCCTGTTAATCCCGCACATTGTTGTCATGATCTTCATCTACATCGGGGTGTTGTTCGCGGGGTGGTTCGGGTTCTGGAAGATCGCCTTCACCGGCGAGAGCTCCCAAGGGATCCACAACTTCATCACTGGGGCGATCCGGTGGGCAATGAGGGTGGCGGCATGGTTCTACGGCCTAACCGACGAGTACCCACCCTTCCGACTCGCCGAGTAACAGCGACTCGACAACGCGACGCCATAAACGCGAAAACGGCCCGATCAACGGGCCGTAAACGCAACTTTCGGGTTGGGGGCTACGCGCCGCCGCCCTCGGGCTTATCGTCATCATCGCCATCGAACTTGTCCTTGATGTCGCCGGCGACATCCTTGGCCTTGTCCATCGCGTCACCGGCCATATCGCCAGCCTTGTCGGCCATATCGCCAGCCGAGCCCTTAGCCGAGCTGAACCATCCTTTGATGGTGTCCATGAATCCCAAGGTTCCTCCTGAGTTTGTCGACGAATGGTAGGCGGGCTCAGGCCAGTTCGCCTACTGCGCTTTCGACGGCTGCCACTAATCCGCCTGTTTGGACCAAATCTGCCGCAGCTTCGATGTCCCCCGACAGAACCCTGTCGGCCTCGAGTGGCGCAACGTGCCGTCTCACCGCAGCGACGGCCGCTGCCGTGCCGGTGCCTGGCTGTAGTGGTGCTCGATGCTCTACGCCCTCTGCCGCGCACAACAACTCGATCCCCACCACCCGGGCGGTGTTATCCAATACCTGTGTCAGCTTGCGGCCAGCTCCCCATCCCATCGAAACGTGGTCTTCCTGACTCCCGGAGGTGGGGATGCTGTCGACCGAGGCGGGGTGGCTGAGCACCCGGTTCTCGGCCACCAGGGCTGCCGCCGTGTACTGCGTGAGCATGTATCCCGATTCCACGCCGGGCCTCCTTGTCAGGAACGGCGGCAGCCCCGCCGAGTGAGTCGGGTCGAGCATGCGGTCCACCCTCCTTTCCGAGATGGCGCCGAACTCGCTCACCGCCATCGCCAGATAGTCGAGAGCGAACGCCAGGGGTTGACCGTGGAAGTTGCCTGCCGAAACCACATCTCCGCTGTCTGGAAAGACGATCGGGTTGTCAACTACCGATGCTCCTTCGCGCTCGAACACAACCCTGGCGAACTCGATGGTGTCGCGCGAGGCGCCGTGCACCTGGGGAGCACATCGCAAGCTGTAGGCGTCCTGCACCGCGTGGACGAAATCCTCGTGGTGACTCTCTTCGATACTCGATCCGGCGATGATCTTGACGATGTTGGCCGCCGAGTGAGCTTGTCCCGGATGCGGCCGCAACTCGTGCACCCGTGGATCGAATGGCCGAGCGCTCCCCATCAGGGCCTCGACGCTCATGGCGCACACCACATCCACTGCCTTGGCCAGGCGAACCGCACGATGCACCCCGAGGATCCCGTACGCGAGCATGCCTTCGGTTCCATTCAGCAGGCTGAGACCCTCCTTCGGTTTCAGCATTAGCGCCTCGATGCCGTGACGAGCCATGACCTCAGCGGCATCGCCAGGCTCTCCCCCGTCAACCAGGCGGCCCTCGCCGATGATCGGCAACATGAGATGAGCGAAGGGCGCCAGGTCACCAGAGGCACCAACCGAGCCCCGGCTGGGCACCACAGGTAGCAAGCCCGCGTTGAGCAACTCCAAGATCTTGTTGACGACCTCCACCCTCACGCCTGAATGGCCTTGGCTAAGCGTTCTGGCCCGCAACAACATCATCATTCGCACCAACTCGGCCGAAACGGGCCCACCGACGCCGGTGGCGTGGGAACGCAACAGGGAAACCTGCAACTCGGCCGCATCCTCGCGGGAGATGTGAGTGGACGCCATGGCGCCGAACCCGGTGGTAACGCCGTAGACGATGCGATCCTCTGCCACCGCCTGCTCAACTACTTGGCGGGCCGGCTCCATCCGAGCGGCTACCGAGTCCGCCAGGCGCACCGAGACGCCACCGTGTGCGACGGCGATCACGTCTGCGAAATCGATCGGTCCCCCGTCGAGAATCACCTCAGCCACGGTCGAACCTCGATGCGATACCAGAACGAACGCAAGGAAGGTCGACGTAAGCGCCATGACCGTCAGATCGTCGGTGTCGGTTGATGGATCGACCTCGACGAAGTCGGCAGCCATCACCTTGGGATGGGCACCCACCAGCCGGGCGGCTGCCATCAGTTGGCGCGGGCTCATTCCACCCGGGCGGGCCCCCGGACAACCCGGGGCAAAGGCGCGATCGAGCACATCGATGTCGAAGTCGACGTAGATCCATTCCGCAACCTCCGCCAGTCGCCCCAGCGCTTCCGCCACCACTGCCTCCAGGCTCTTGTGGCCGATGTCGTCCATGGTGAAGACGCCGATGCCCTGTTCATCGCAATAGAGGCGATAAGCCCTGGAGTTGGCAAACGCCGATATGCCCACTTGGACCACGTTGGCGCCGGGGAGTCCATCCTCGACGAGGCCCCTTATCGGCGTCCCATTCTTTGGTCCGTCGTCGAGCAGGCGGACGTCGTGGTGAGCGTCGAAAGTGAGGACTCCGGTCGACGCCAGGTTGTCGCCTGCCAGTCCCCGCACCAGCGGTCGGGTAATGGCATTGTCGCCACCGATGAAAGCGAGCACCGGATCTCTAGCCAGCTTCCGCACCTGCGATTCGATCTCGGTCTGGCCGGCTTCCAGCTCCATTCCGGCGACACCCCAGTTGCCGACGTCGGCGACGGAGAGGGACTCCAGGTCGGTGTCGGTCTCTCCGTCGTAGGTGGAAAAGCGCTCCATCACCTGGCGAAAACGGCCCGGGGTCTGCCAAGCTTCCGACGGCGTGAGGGAGCCGACAGAGCTTGGCACGCCCGCCACTACGAGATCTGGCTCGTCCGATCCCTTGAAAAGCCACTGGTCGGCACGGGGCCACAGTCGATCTTCGATCGCCATAGGGCGAGATTAGGCCGTGGCGATGGCGGCGCCGCCGCTAGAAGATCGCTCGTGCCAGTAGCCCCACCGACGCCGAGGCCGACAGGGTGAGGATCGTCAGTCGGATGCGTGGGCCTTCCAACAGGTGCGACAGGCGGGTGCCAACTGCCATCCCGACCAACAGC
>JAOTWH010000113.1 GCA_029863035.1 Acidimicrobiia bacterium
GCGATTGATCGCGATGACGCGCTCGTCGAACTGAGGGCCCTCGGGACGGCTTTCGTCGCGGCGGCGTCGATTTCTATCGCTCAAAACTCAAGCCCTCCTTGACGGGCCGCCTCGGCAAGGGCCTTGAGCCGTCCGTGATATGGATAACCGCCTCTATCGAATACGACTCGTGATACGCCAGCTTCCTTCGCCCGTGACGCAACGAGCTTGCCGACTTCTCCTGCGGTGTCGACGGTGAGACGCTTGTCGCGCAGGCTCTCTTCCTGCGACGAGGCAGCCACCACCGTGCGCCCGGTCGTGTCGTCGATGACCTGGGCGTAGATGTAACGATTCGACTTGAAGACGGCCAAACGGGGCCGGCTGGTCGCGCCGAACACGCTCTTTCGAACGCGCCGGTGTCGGCGATGGCGAGCGTCTGCACGAGATCCCCTCATGCTGTGGCCGCCGCTGCCTTGCCGGCCTTGCGCCGGACGTACTCGTCAACATATCGGATGCCCTTGCCCTTGTACGGCTCGGGAGGGCGAACCTTGCGGATGTCGGCAGCCACTCGCCCAACTACCTCTTTGTCCACACCGCGCACGCTGAGATGAGTTTGATCTGGGACATCGAATTCGATTCCCTCCGGTGCCTCGACTTTGACCGGGTGAGAGAAGCCAACCTGGAGTTCGATGTTGCGTCCCTGAGCTGCGACGCGGTACCCCACACCGATCAGCTCGAGGTCCTTCTGAAACCCTTCGGAGACTCCGATGACCATGTTGTTGACCAGTGCCCGGCTCAAGCCATGCAGCGCCTTGGACTCGCGCTCCTCGTCGACCCTGGTGACGATGACCTGGTCGTCTTCCACAGCCAGCGCGACTTTCTCATGGAATGTGCGTGACAACTCGCCCTTGCCGCCCTTGACGACAACATCAGAACCCTTGACAGTCACGGTTACGCCATCAGGGATGGGCACGGGAGAGTTTCCGATTCGACTCATCACCACACCTCGCACAAGATCTCGCCGCCCAAGCGACGCTTGCGGGCTTCCCGATCTGGCAACAGACCCTGCGAAGTGGAGACGATCGCTACTCCGAGGCCACCCTGTACCCGAGGAAGTTCTGCGGTCCCGCGGTAGATGCGGCGACCCGGCGTCGAAACCCGTTGCAGGCCTTTGATGACCCGGGAGCGCTGTTCTCCGTAGCGCAGCGTCACCTTGAGCTGGCGGCTGGGCGCCTCGCCTTCGATGGCGTAGGACTCCAGATAGCCCTCGTCGACCAGGAGCTGGGCGATCTTCTCTTTGAGCTTCGAGGTAGGCATCGTGGTCTCAGGATGCCCTTCGAGGTTGGCGTTGCGGATGCGGGTCAGCATGTCGGCGACGGGATCGGTCATCATGGTTACCACGAGGCCTTTCGGACGCCGGGCAGCTCGCCCTTGTGGGCCAGCTCTCGTACGCAGATGCGGCACATGCCGAACTTGCGGAGATAGGCGCGTGCGCGACCGCACCGGCGACAGCGGGTATACCCCCGCACGGCGTACTTCGGCTTGCGGTTGGCCTTAGCGATGAGTGATTTCTTTGCCATCTATGTGATTACCTCTTGCTGACGGAACGGGAAACCGAAGGCCGCCAGCAGCGCCCGGCCGCCCTCGTCGTCCTTGGCGGTCGTGCAGATCGTGATATCCATGCCCCTCACCGTCACCACTTCGTCGTAATCGACTTCTGGGAAGATGAGCTGCTCTGTCACTCCGAATGTGTAATTACCGCGCCCGTCGAACGACTTGGGGCTGAGGCCTCGAAAGTCCCGGATGCGGGGAATCGCCAGGGCGACCAAGCGGTCGAAGAACTCCCACATCCGATCGCCCCGCAGGGTAGCCGAGGCACCAATGGCCTGCCCCTCCCGCAGCTTGAAGTTGGCTATCGACTTGCGCGCCTTGTTCACGCGCGGCTGCTGGCCAGTGATGATCGCCAAATCGGCAACAGCTGCATCGATCAGCTTGGCATCTGCCGCGGCATCGCCCACGCCCATGTTGACCACGATCTTGTCGAGCGTCGGGATTTCCATGACATTGTCGATGTTGAGGCCGGCTTTGAGCTGATCTCTGACTTCAGCGACGTAGCGTTCCTTGAGACGGGGTGCCATTAGAGGTCGCCTCCGCATTTGTTGCAGACGCGTCTCTTAATGCCATCTTCATCGACCACCGACTTGGAGCGAACTGGGCCGTCCTCCTCGCACACCAACATGACATTGGAGGCGTTGATCGGCATGTCCTTGTCGATGATGCCGCCTTGCATGGTCTGGCCGGTTGGCCGCTGGTGGCGCTTGGCGGTGTTGACACCCTCCACGATCACCTTGTTCTTGGAAGGCAGGACGCGGGCGATGCGCCCCTCCTTGCCACGGTCCTTGCCGGAGATGACCATGACGTTGTCACCACTCTTCAGTTTCATCACAGAACCTCCGGAGCAAGGGAGACGATGCGCATGAAGCGCTTCTCTCGCAACTCTCTGCCAACGGGGCCGAAGATGCGGGTGCCACGCGGCTGTTGCTGCTCGTTTATCAGCACGCATGCGTTGTCGTCGAATCGGATATAGGTGCCGTCGACGCGTCGCGCCTCTTTGCGAGTCCGTACCACGACGGCCTGAACCACTTCTCCCCGCTTCACCGCTCCCCCGGGGATCGCCTCCTTAACGGTGCCAACGATCACATCTCCTACTCGGGCGTAGCGACGACCCGACCCACCGAGCACGCGGATGCAAAGCACCTCCCGCGCCCCTGAATTGTCGGCGACCCGTAGTCGGGACTCTTGCTGGATCATCTTGCTTTCTCCACGATCTCGAGCAGACGCCAGCGCTTGGTCTTGGAGAGAGGCTTGGTTTCCATGATCTGCACCGTGTCGCCAACGGACGCGGCATTCTCGGGGTCATGGACGTGGAATCGGGAACGGGTTGGAACCACCTTGTCGTAGGCACGATGCCGTTTGGATGCGGTCACCTCGACTGTGATGGTCTTGTCGCGTCCCGCTGAGGTGACAACTCCGGTCCGCAGCTTTCGCCTATTACGCGTTGTCATCGCCCTCAACTCCTGCTTGTTCCTCGTATGCGGCGATCTCCTGTTGGCGCATGATGGTGTTGATTCGGGCGATCTCCCGCTTCACGTTCCGCAGGCGCGCCGTGTTATCCAGTTGGTTGGTGGCCATTTGGAAGCGCAGATTAAAGTGCTCCTCCTTGGCTTCGGCCAGCTTCTCTTCGAGCTCTCGATACCGCAGCCCGACCATCTCACTCGCCTTCACGACGTTTCCTCTCGAGTCACGAACTTGGTTTTTACGGGCAGCTTGTTCGCGGCCAGGCGCATCGCTTCGCGAGCGGTCGCCTCGTCGACGCCCGACATCTCGAACATCACGCGACCCGGCCTCACTACCGCCACCCAGTACTCGGGCGTGCCCTTACCAGAACCCATGCGGGTCTCTGCAGGCTTCTCGGTGACCGGCTTGTCGGGGAAGAGGTTGATCCAGACCTTGCCGTGACGCTTGATGTGACGAGTCATAGCGACACGAGCCGCCTCGATCTGGCGTGCCGTTATCCACGCCGGATCCATCGATTGCAGTCCGTAGTCGCCGAAGGTGACCTTGTTGCCACCCTGGGCCATGCCGCGCATACGGCCACGATGAAGGCGCCGGTGCTTGGTGCGCTTAGGCATCAACATGGTTAGGCCTCCTCGCCCGGTTCTTCGTCGGCGTCGTCGGCATCGGCCGCCTTGGACTCCTCTGGAGCGGCCTCGGTTGTGGCCCCCTCCGCAGCCTCCACGCTGGCCTCTGGCCCGGGAGCAGTTGTTTCAAGAGTCGTCTCGGCTGCCGTGACCTCTTCGGTCGTGACATCAGGTGCGGAAGTATCCACCTCGGCATCGTCGGTGACGGCCTCGCGGGCTTCCTCGAATTCGGCCTTGGCCTCGCCGGTTGACATGCGTCGGCCGCCGCCGGCCTCGATGAGACGCTTGCCTCCCTCGCGGCGCTTGCCGCCGCCGGCCTCGACGAGACGCTTGCCCCCGCCGGCCTCGATGAGACGCTTGCTCGGATCTTCCCCGGCGGCTGCCTCGGCTCGTGCCTTGGCGGACACCCTCCGTCCGGAAGGCCCGCCGGTGGCAAGTGCCGCTTCGGCTGCGATCTTCTCGCGCGTTGCGGTGAGTGACGGCACCAGATCGCCTTTGTAAACCCAGACTTTGACCCCGATCGCCCCAACGGTGGTCCGGGCAGTGGACTGCCCGTAATCGATGTCGGCCCGCAACGTGTGGAGCGGAACTCTGCCCTCGCGGTACCACTCGCGTCGGCCCATATCGGACCCTCCCAGGCGTCCCGAGCACTGCACTCTGACCCCCACCGCACCCGCCTTCATAGCGGTCTGGATGGCACGTTTCATGGCGCGCCGGAACGACACCCGTCCTTGCAGCTGGTCAGCGATGCCTCGCGCCAACAGCTGGGCGTCGAGCTCGGCGTTCTTCACTTCGATCACGTTGAACTTGACTTGCTTGTCGCTCAGCTTCTCCAAGCCCGCGCGCAGGCGCTCGGCCTCGGTGCCACTGCGGCCGATGACGACACCGGGGCGGGCGGTGTGGATGTCCACCTGGATCTTCTTGTCCCCGATCCGTTCGATCTCGATTCGGCTTACCGCTCCACGATCGAGCTCGCCGACCAGGTAGTCGCGAATCTGTGAGTCCTGCACTACCTGATCCGCGTAGTCGGTATCACTGAACCAGCGCGACTTCCAGTCGGTCACGATGCCGAGGCGCATGCCGTAAGGGTGGATCTTCTGTCCCATTACTCGTTGCCCTCCTCGGCGTCGCCGGCTGTTTCTTCGAAATCTTGGTCCACGCCGTCGGAAAGGACGATGGTGATATGGCTTGTGCGCTTGTTGATGCGGGTGGCTCGACCCCGGGCACGCGGGCGGAAACGCTTCAGAGTGGGGCCTTCGTCGGCGAACGCCTTGGCTACGACCAAGTCGCCGGCGTCGAGCGCGAAGTTGTGCTCGGCGTTGGCGATAGCCGATTCGAGCACCTTGCTTACAGGATCGGCGGCCTTGCGGTTGGCGTACTTCAGCATGGTCCGTGCCTCGGGCACGTGCTGGCCGCGTACGAGGTTCAGCACTTGGCGTACCTTGTACGGAGACTGGCGAATGAAGCGAGCGTGAGCATTGACGTTCATGTCTTAGTGACTGCCCTCTCTCCCCCGCCGAGGGAGTGACCACGGAACGTTCGGGTTGGTGCGAACTCGCCAAGCTTGTGCCCGACCATGGACTCGGTGATGTAGACGGGAACATGCTTGCGGCCATCGTGCACTGCGATGGTCAGGCCGACCATCTCAGGGATAACCGTCGAACGACGGCTCCAGGTGCGGATGACGCGCTTGTCTCCACCGCGCACAGCCGCATCGACCTTGCGCAACAGGTGGTCGTCTATGAATGGGCCTTTGCTAAGACTGCGAGCCATCAGCGTCCCTTCTTGGTGCGGCGCCGCACGATGAGGCGGTCGCTCTCTTTGTGTTTGCGTCTGGTGCGGCCCTCGGGCTTTCCCCAAGGACTAACGGGATGCCTGCCGCCAGACGACTTACCTTCGCCGCCACCGAGGGGGTGATCGACCGGGTTCATGACAACGCCGCGGCTTTGGGGACGCTTGCCCTTCCAGCGGTTGCGGCCTGCCTTGCCGATCTTGACCAGCTCGGCCTCGGTGTTGCCGACCTGGCCGATCGTGGCCCTGGCATCGAGGGGAACCATACGGACTTCTCCCGAAGGGAGGCGAAGCAGGGCGTTGGCCCCCTCTTTGGACATGAGCTGAATGGCGGTGCCAGCCGAACGACACAGCTTGGCGCCCGCTCCTGGCTTCAATTCAACAGCGTGGACCAGCGTGCCTGCCGGGATGTTGCGCAGCGGCAAGGCGTTGCCGGGACGGATATCGGCTTTCGACCCCGACTCAAGGCGATCGCCCACAACCAGGTTGACCGGAGCCAAGATGTATCGCTTCTCACCGTCGGCATAGTGGAGCAAGGCGATGCGCGCGTTGCGATTTGGGTCATACTCGATGGTTGCCACCTTCGCCGGCACTCCGTCTTTGTCGCGCCGGAAGTCGATGATGCGATAGCGCTGCTTGTGGCCTCCCCCGCGATGGCGCGACGTTATGCGGCCGTGCGTGTTGCGCCCGCTTGAGCGCTTCTTGCCCTCGACCAGACTCCGCTCCGGTTTGTCGGTGGTGATCTCGGAGAAGTCCGAGATCGTCTGGAACCGACGGCCGGGAGATGTTGGTTTCGTCTTGCGTACTGGCATGTTCTTAAGCCCCGAAGATGTCGATCGAGTCGTCTGCGGCCAGCTTCACCAGGGCGCGCTTGGTGGCCTTGCGCCTACCGAAGACGTAACCGGTGCGCATGCGCTTGCCCTTGCGATTCATGATGTTGACCTTGTCCACGGTGACGTCGAATATCTCGCCAACCGCCTGCTTCACCTCGGTCTTGTTAGCCCGAACGTCGACCAAGAAGGTGTAGGTGTTGGAGAACTCGATGAGGTCATAGGCCTTTTCGGACACAACCGGCTCGAAGATGATGTCGCGAGGATCCTTCGTCTTCATTCCTCTTCACCCCCATCGCTGGCCGGCTCCTCGGTTGGCCCGTCGGCGGGCGTGACCTCGTCGTCGGCAGTCGCCTCGGCCTTCGAGGCTGTTCCCGATCCTGAGTTGGACGCCGCGCGTTTGTCTTCGCTGGCGAAGGCGGTAACGGCTTCGAGCGCCTCTGAGGAAAAGAGAACTGTGTCCGACCACAAGACGTCATAGGGGGCAAGGTGGGCCGCATCAATGACGGTGACCGATGTCAGGTTGCGGAAAGACTTGAGAGCTGGAATGTTGCCAACCTTGACAACCACCAGAGCTTTGGATCCGGCTCCAACGGCGCGGAGCAGC
Source organism: Acidimicrobiia bacterium (assembly GCA_029863035.1). The sequence continues at coordinate 6,909 of JAOTWH010000113.1, forward strand.
ACCCTGGCTTGCTTGGTCTTGGGCTCGTCCCATTCCAGCTTGTCGACGATCCTGATCTGGCCGTCGGCTGCCCTGGCCGATAGGGCCGAACGCAACGCAAGGCGCTTCATCTTCTTGGGTGTGCGTTGGGAGTAGTCACGAGGCTTCGGTCCAAAGGCCGTACCGCCACCGCGCCACTGAGGAGACCGGATCGAGCCATGGCGAGCCCTTCCCAGACCTTTCTGACGCCATGGCTTGCGGCCACCACCCCGAACCTCAGCACGGGTTTTGGTCTTGGCGGTTCCTGATCGAGCGGCAGCGCGCTGCGCCGTCACGACCTGG
>JAOTWH010000114.1 GCA_029863035.1 Acidimicrobiia bacterium
AAGGCTGAAAGTTCCGGTTCCCTCGAACGATCCCCGGTGCAACACCGCCATGGTCTTGGGCGGATCCCAAGCGATGAATTCCATGACATCGGTGGTGCGGAACGGCCCAACCTTGGTGACAACCTCCATGATCGTTCCGATTCCCGAGGTTGTGTCGCCGACGAAGGCGATCGACTCGGCGTCGGACATCCATTCCTGGTGTGAGCCAAGCTGTGAGATGTCTTTCCACACATCAGCGGGGGAAGCCTCTATCAGGGCAGATACCTCTACGAGTGCCATAGAGGGGAGAGTAGAAGCACCGATATCATGTGTGGCTCAGGAGGGTTCGTGGGCTTAGGGCGTCTAATCAAGTGGTCTCTTTTCGTCGTCGTTATGGCGGCTCTCTTCTTCGCGGGACGAGCGACTTGGCTCTTTTCCGATGAGATACGTGACGAGCTGCTCAACCCTCTTCCCGCCGCCGACTCGGCGCCAGTTGAAGTGGTCGCGGTTGGCCAGGGGACGGTGACCTTGACGGTTACGGCCGACTCGGTGCGAGCCGGAACGTTCGGTCTCAAGTGGGATGACGGTTATGGGCAGCTGGGCGACGTGTTGGCCTCGGACGGAGTGGTGGTGACAAGGCAGTTCTCACTCGCCACGGGGTCCGTGGTGAGTGGGATCGCGGCGTCGATAGATCGGACGGTTTTCGGCACCACCCCGCTCGATCGCGGCATCGAATACCAAGAGGTTTTGCTGCCTGGCGAGCTAGGGGACTACCCGGCCTGGAGAATCGACGGAAGCGATGACACATGGGTCGTGTTCGCCCACGATCGCGGCACCGAGGCGCGCCGCGAGGCCTTGCGGATTCTCCCCCACCTGGTTGCCCAGGGATATCCGGTGCTGGTGTCCTCGTATCGCAATGACATTGGTGCTCCGGCGTCCGAGGACGGGCTCTTCGAGTGGGGATTCAGGGAGTGGCGTGACCTGGAGGCCGCAGTCATCTATGCCCGCGCCAACGGGGCTAGCGACGTCGTGCTGATGGGGATCGGGGCAGGGGCAGAGGCATCGATCATGCTCCTGACCGAGTCGCGCCAGGCCCGCTTCGTGGTTGGGCTGGTGCTCGATAGCCCGGTGCTCGACCTCAACGCAGTCGAGCAGCAACGTGCGATGGGCGACGGCCCGCCAGATTTGATCGCCGGCTGGGGGCGGGGGCTGGCTGCGTTCCGGTTCTCCATCGAATGGTCTCGCCTCGACCAGGTGGCGCGCGCCGGTTCATTGCACGCACCGATCCTGTTGATGCATGGCATCGATGACGATGTGGCGCCGATCTCGGTGAGCCGCGAGTTCGTGGCGGTCCGCCCAGATATCGTCAACCTGGAGGAATTCCCAGGCGCCGATCACAACGGATTGTGGAACGTCGACAGCGAGCGATACGAGTCACTGGTCGCCGATTTCCTGGATGCGGTGGCGGCCGGCCCCTCGGCTACGGCCGACCTGCCCTGAGTTCGAGGCTGAGTATGCGAGAATCCAAATGATGTACCTAGATCACGCGGCGACAACGCCGATGCGCCCCGAGGCTGCCGAGGCCATGGCGCCCTATTTGGCGGAGCGGTTCGGCAACCCCTCGGGCTTGCACGGGGTATCCCAGGCAGCCAAGAACGCTCTTGAGGGAGCGCGTGAGGCGGCAGCGGAACTCTTGGGAGGGACTCGGCCGTTGGAAATCGTCTTCACCGGGGGCGGAAGCGAATCGGACAATCTGGCCGTCAAGGGGGCGGCGTTGGCCAACGGCGCCCGCCGCGGCGTAGTGACCGCCGCGGTCGAACATGAAGCCGTACTGGCGTCGGCGGAATTCGTCTCGGCGATGGGCTGCCCTGTTTCGGTGGTCGGGGTTTCCCCCGACGGGGTGGTCGATCCCGACGAAGTGGCAGCCGCCGTCGATGGCGATACGGCCGTCGTCTCGGTAATGGCGGCCAACAATGAAACGGGCGTCATCCAACCCGTGCGCAAGATCGTTGAACAAGTCAAGGCCGTCAGCCCCGACGTGCCGGTTCATACCGATGCCGTGCAGATGTTCGTTACCGAAGACGTCTCGATCGACCAGTTGGGTGTGGACATGATCACGCTGTCCGGCCACAAGTTCGGCGGTCCCCAAGGTGTCGGCCTGCTGTGGGTACGCGATGGTGTGAAGCTCGAACCGGCGATACACGGCGGTGGACAAGAGCTGGGGCGTCGCTCCGGCACCCACAACGTTGCCGGCATCGTGGGCATGGCGGCTGCCATGGAGGCTGCTGCCCGCACCCGTCAAAGTGTGCGCGACGTGGTGCGCGATGTCCGCGACGACTTTGAGGCGCGTCTCACAGCAGCTCACCCAGACGCCGTGGTTACGGCGTCTGGAGAAGAGCGCCTGGTGCAGCACTCTCACTTCCGGATCCCCGGCGTCCTGGCAGAGACCCTGTTGGTGCTCTTGGACCAAGCCGGGCTGGCAGCGGCTGCCGGGTCGGCCTGTCACAGCGGAGCCATCGAGGTATCCCACGTACTGGCAGCCATGGGCATGGACCAAAGGGACGCTCAGGAGTGTGTTCGATTCTCGTTCGGCTGGACGACCGCTCCGGGCGACGGCCGCAAGGCCGCCGACCTCGTCGGTGCTGCGGTGGGGTCGCTGCGATGAAGGCGTTGGTCGCTATGAGCGGTGGGGTGGATAGTTCGGTGGCGGCAGCCCTGATGCAACAACAGGGCCACGATGTCATCGGCGTGACCCTCAAGCAATGGGAGGGACCGGACGGCCAGATGCCAACCGCAGGATGCTGCACGGTGGCCGATGCCACCGATGCTCGCCGGGTGGCGGCTCAGCTGGGCATCCCCTATTACGTGCTCGATTACACGGAGGAATTCCGCTCTTCGGTTGTCGATCGCTTCGGTGCCGACTATCTCGCCGGCCGCACTCCCAACCCCTGCGTCGAGTGCAACCGACGAGTCAGGTTCAAGGCCTTGCTCGATCGAGCGACGGACCTCGATTGTGAGGTATTGGTAACGGGCCATCACGCCAGAGTGGTTTTCGAAGACGGCAGCTTTCGACTCAAGAAGGGCCTCGACGCCGGCAAGGATCAGTCATACGTGCTTCACATGCTTGGCCAAGACGAGCTGGCCAAGGTCCAGCTGCCCGTTGGGGAGCTGACCAAAGCGGAGGTCCGGGCCATCGCCTCCGATCTCGGCCTACGAACGGCTAACAAGCCGGACAGCCAGGACATCTGTTTCGTCGATGGCGACTATCGCGACTTCCTCACTACCTACTTCCCCGAGACGGCGCAGCCTGGACCCATCGTGAATACGGACGGTGAAGTTGTTGGCCGTCACGATGGCACCTCAGGTTTCACCATCGGGCAGCGGAAGGGCTTGGGCGTGGCCGTCGGAGAGCCAAGGTTCGTCGTCGAGCTGAAGCCAGCCAGTGCCACTGTCGTTATCGGAGATCGTGGTTCGCTCGGCTCAACTCTCTGTCGGGTAGATGAGGTGTCGTGGGTCGACCGTGAGCCTGCGGACAGCTTTCGAGCCGACGTCAAGGTGAGATACCGCTCCGAGGGCGCCGCGGCACGGGTGGATCGAGCAGGGGAGGGCTGGTTGGCCAGCTTCGACCAACCGGTCGAAGCGGTGGCGCCCGGCCAGGCCGCGGTGTTCTACCGCAAGGACGAGGTACTTGGCGGCGGCACGATCTCGACAGCGGCGTGAGCGACGCAGCCCGAATCGACGAGTTGCGAGCCGAGCTTCGGCACCACCTTCATCTCTATCACGTGTTGGACGCTCCCGAGATCTCAGATGTGGAGTACGACGAGCTGTTCCGCGAGCTGCAGGCTCTGGAGGCTGCCAACCCCGACCTGGTGACCGACGACTCGCCGACCCAACGGATCGGACAGCCCGCCTCCGAGCTGTTCGCCCCCGTCAAGCATCGGGAGCGGATGTTCTCGCTGGACAACGGCGAGTCCTCAGATGATCTCGACGCCTGGGAGGCGCGCCTGGAGCGCCAGCTGGGTGCCAAGCCATCCGGGTACGTGTGCGAGCTGAAGATCGACGGCCTGGCCGTTTCTCTCACCTACGAAGATGGCAAGCTGGTCCGAGGAGCAACCCGGGGCGATGGCGAGATCGGCGAGGACATCACGGCCAACGTCCGGGCCATCCAAGCTATCCCGCTGCGCCTCACGGGCGATGCTCCGAAAGTGATGGAAGTGCGGGGCGAGCTCTACATGCCGCTCTCTGCCTTCGCCAAGCTGAACAAGGCTCAGCAAGAGTCTGGCGGGGCGACCTACGCCAATGCCCGTAACACCGCTGCCGGATCGGTCCGCCAAAAGGACCCTGCTGTGACCGCGTCGCGCAAGCTGTCCATCTGGGTCTACCAGGCTGGCTTCACCGAAGGCGGTCCCCGATTCGATCGCCATTGGGAAGAGGCGCAATGGCTGCGGTCGTTGAGCCTGCCGTTCAACGACGCCTCCAGAGCGGTGGCGGATCTGGCTGGAGTGAAGGAGTACGTGGCCTGGGCGGAGGACCATCGCCACTCGCTCGATTACGAGATGGATGGCGTGGTGGTGAAGGTGGACTCCCTGGCCGAACAGCGCGAGGCAGGCTTCACCGCCAAGAGCCCGCGCTGGGCAATTGCCTATAAGTTCCCACCGGAAGAACGCACCACGGTGTTGCGAGAGATCCGGGTCAACATCGGTAGAACAGGGGCGGCTACGCCCTATGCCGTGTTGGAACCCGTCTTCGTTGGCGGAGTGACGGTCACCACAGCCACGCTGCATAACCAGGATGAGGTCGAACGAAAAGACCTGCGAGAGGGTGATGTTGTCACGGTGCGGCGAGCAGGAGACGTTATCCCTGAGGTGGTCGGGCCGGTGCTGTCGCGTCGCAAAGGCAAGCCGCGTCGCTGGAAGATGCCGTCCACGTGCCCGTTCTGCCATAACCCCATCGTGCGTCGCGAGGGGGAGGCCGTTGCCTATTGCACTGGCGGATTCGAGTGTCCGAGCCGGGTCAGGGAGTACCTCTCCCACTTCGCAGGCAGGGGAGGGATGGACATCGAGGGGATGGGCTACAAGACCATCGACCTGCTGCTCACCGAGCAGATCATCACCGACCCGGCCGACATCTTCTTGATCCAGCCCTCCGACCTGTTGGAACGAGAGGGCTGGGGCGAGATCTCGGTGAACAAACTCCTGTCGGCCATCGCTCAGGCGAAGGATCGGCCGCTGTCTTCGTTGTTGACCGCTCTCGGGATCCCGTTGGTCGGGGGCACTGTGGCCAGGCTGTTGGCCCGGCGCTTCCGGAGCATGGATTCCATTACCAACGCCAGCGAGGACGAGCTTGGCGACCTCGAGGGCATCGGTCCCGAGATCGTGACGTCGGTGCGGGAGTGGTCGAAAGACAAGGACAACCGCAGATTGATAGCCAAGTTGGCCAAAGCCGGGGTGCGGATGTCCGATCCTGAGCCCGAAGGTGTGGCGAGCGATCTCTTGGCGGGAGTAACTCTTGTCATCACCGGGACCCTGTCGGGACTAAGCCGCGAAGATGCCAAGTCAGCAGTCGAGGACCGGGGCGGCAAGGTGGCAGGATCGGTCTCGAAGAAGACTTCGGCGCTGTTGGCGGGAGACTCTCCCGGATCGAAGTTCACCAAGGCTCAGGAGTTGGGCACGCCGATCATCGATGAAGCGGTGTTCCTGAGACTCCTGGAGCAGGGCCCAAACGTCCTGGGCTGAATCACTGGATGCGGAAGCTCCAGGTGTACGAACCCTTGGCCGGCAGCCCGGCGACGGTGTCCCACAAGACCTCGACGGTGTGAGTACCGGGCGTCCACGGTGTGAACGTGGCGGAGTTGTCGCGAATCCACTCGAAGTGGCCGACGCCCTCGGTGAATTCCAACTCGCTCTGCGGCACTGGCTGGCCATCGACGATGAGACCGATGCGGTACCCCACCTCGATATCGACCTGTATCGCTGCCTGGAGAATGTCAGCCGTCCCGGGCGCCGGCGCTACCCCAGTCAGCGGTCGAGGCAGCGACGTTTCTTCGCCCGATGGCGATAGGGCGATCGCCCCCGCCACGACGGCAGCAAGGAGAAGGGAAAGACCGAGGTAGATGTAAGGGGTGCGACGAGGCACCGACCGATACTACGAAGGGCCACCGAGTAGGCCGTCAGATGGAGCGGCTGACCTCGACAACGCCGCTTTCGGCGCTTCGGCGTGAGAAGCCCGCGGCCTTCAGTGCCGCCGCCGCTGCAACGTTCTCTGCGAGGTATGAGGCCTCCAGCTCTTGATATCCCCTGTCGGCAGCTGCCGTCGCCAAGATCTCGATGAGCTCGCGCCCGACGCCTTGGTTTCGGTACGCGGGCTTGACGACGAAGGCCACCTCGGCGGTCGTGTCTCCCGCTGGCTCAAATCGCCCGATGGCGGCCGGCCGATTCCCGTCCCACGCAGTGATGGCCAGACGTCGGTCGTAATCGACCGTGGTGAGACGCTCGAAGTCGCCCGATGACAGATGGGGCTTCGGAACGAAGAACCTCATGCGGAGCGTTTCCCCATCCGCTGACTCGAACTCGGCGCGAAGGCGGTCGACGTCTTGGGGGACGACCGGGCGGATCGTGAGACCTCCGAGCATCTGCTCCAGCTCAGTCGCGTAGCCGGGGGGACGCCGCCGACGGGAGACGACCGCGCTTGATTTAGCAAACATAGTGCTAACTATAGCTAGCACTGGGTTTCAACCCTACTAGCGGAGACTTCACTTCTTGTCGCACCCCGCCCTCATACTGGGGCCATGTCGACAACCGCGCTGGCCACCGACGTTGAATACCTCGCCAATGCTGATCTCCATGCCGAGGTAGTCCGCCAAGAACGAGCAGCCCGTGCCCACGCCGCTGAACGCCTCCAGCTGATTGCTGAGGTCGACCGCCGTCGCAGTTACGAAGACCTCGCCTACTTGTCGACCACGGCTTGGCTCAAGGACGCTTGCAGCCTCTCCGGGGCCGAGGCCCGCCGCTGGGTCGAGCTGGCCCGACGCCTGGTCGATTTGCCTCAGGTGAGCAAGGCCCTAGCCCAAGGCGACATCTCGCTCGACCATGCGCGACTGTTGGCCCAGGCCGCTGCCGAGCATCCGGCGAGGTTCGATCACGATGAGACGATGCTCGTCGATACCGCTCACACGCTGTCCCCACCATTGCTTCGTAAGGCGCTCGACTACTGGCGCCAAGCCCTTGAGCCCGATGCTGCGGAGGTCGAA
>JAOTWH010000115.1 GCA_029863035.1 Acidimicrobiia bacterium
GAAGTGTTCGCGGCCGACCGCCAGAATATGGATGTGCCGGCAGCGGTTGATCGCTACCAGGGCGGGATCGACCGACTTTCCTTCGCCGAGTATCTGCTCGAAGTGCGTCCCCACGCGGTAATCCATCTCGCCCCAATCGATCGCAAGGGGTCGCCCGGAGCAGTTGCCGGCGCCCAGGCGCTGTTCGGAGCGATAGGCCGCTGCGCCGAAACGGAGACCGTCATCGTCAAGTCGGACACCTCGGTGTACGGCAGTGGACCTCGTTCGCCATCGGTCTTCTCCGAGAAGGACATCCCAGCTCATGGCAAGCAGCTTCGGTTCCAACGCCGACTATCCGAGCTGGAGGCCTTCGTTGAGGAGGTGGCGGCCCGCCAACCCGCCACCAAGTACGCCGTACTGCGCTTCGCCACCATCATCGGACCCACCATCGGCAACGCGATGAGTCGTTACCTGCGGCTACCCGCGGTACCCGTTCTCGGCGGATTCGATCCAAGGCTCCAGTTCATTTACGAACAGGACGCGGTCCGCTCCATCTTGCACGCCTTGGACTACCCCCAGAGCGGCGTGATCAACGTGACGGCGGATGGTCAGCTCTACTTGAGCCGGATCCTCAGACTGGGAGGGCGCCTGCCGCAGCCCATGCCGGGCCGAGCTTTTCGAGCCGTCCGTAAAGGCCTCGGAGCCATGGACATCGAACTAACCGAGGACATGGAAGCTCTGCTGCGTTACGGACGTGTCGTAGATACGACTCGGATGACCGCCGAGTTCGAATTCACCCCGGCGCTGAATTGCCGCCAAAGCGTCATGGCAACCTACGAGCGCATTCCTCGCGCCGCGCTCCCCCAAGAGGTGACGGTTGACTGACTACGGCTCGATGACGAAACCGCAGTTGATGGCGCTGGCCAAAGAACGCCAGATCGCAGGGCGCTCCCGCATGACGAAGCATGATCTGATAGCGGCCCTCGATGAAGGGGTGGCAACCGATCGCAAGGCGGACCAGAAGAGGGACTCCCTCTACGACCGCCTCGCCAAGTTCGTTGAGCAAGACCGTCGCTGTCAGTGGGCAAGCCTGGAAGGCCATCCCTGCGGCTTGCCGGCCGCAACTGGTGCCGAACACTGCGTGCTCCATGGTGGGGCAGACATCTGGGATCTCGCGATACCACTCACCGGAAAGCTCGGATTCGACACCTGGCCGGTGCTGCTGCGTCATATTTGGCTCGCCAGCTACAACGTAGACCCGCTCGGCCTCGATCCGGTGGTGTCGGAGATGGTGTGGCACGTGATCAACGGCTTCTACTTCGACTACTTTCGCGTCGAGGTCGAAGGGGTCGAGAACATCCCCATGGTGGGGCCGGCGTTGCTGGTTGCCAACCACGGAGGAGCGGCCCTCCCCTACGACGCCGCCATGCTGATGGCAGCCGTGACCAACGAAGCACCGCTGCCGCGACGAGTGCGGGTTACTGGCACCGAGCTTTTCAACATGTTGCCGACCATTTCGCACCTGTATCGAAAAGCAGGAGCTGCTTACGCCAGCCGCCAGGACGCTGCCCGAGTGCTGGCAGACGGCCACCTTCTCGGGGTGTTCCCTGAGGGGGAGCGTGGATTCATGAAGCCTGTGTGGCAGGCCTACCAGCTGCAACGATTCGGCCGCGGCGGTTTCGTGGAGGTAGCTCGCGATGCCGGCGCCCCCATCGTGCCGGTTGCCATAGTCGGAGCCGAGGAAGTGCATCCAGGGCTCTTCGTTTCCAAGACTCTGGCCCGGCTGGTGAAGCTGGTACTACCACAGCAACGAGTGGAACAGGTGGCCGTCTTCCTCAATCCCATCCCACTGCCGATTCGATGGAAGATCCGCTTCCTGCCGGCAGTCGAGATAGATCCCGATGCAGACTCGCTGGCCCTGCTTCAGCTCTCCGAGAACATCCGCGGCGATATCCAATCGACCCTCGACTCGATGTTGGAAGCCCGCACCAGCATCTTCTAGCGCCTCACCACCTTGGCCGGGTATGCGCTTGCAATAGTTAGCACTCTGCTATACATTGTTACCAATGAAAGAACAGCTATCGGAGCTGGGGGACTTCATCCGTCAACATCGGGAACGAAGTGCCCTTTCCATGCGCAAGCTGGCAACCCAGGCCGGGATATCCAACCCCTACCTGAGCCAGATCGAGCGCGGTCTTCGCAAGCCATCGGCCGACATACTCAAATCGATCTCGCGAGCGCTGTCGATCAGCGCCGAATCGCTCTACGAGCGTGCCGGGTTCCTTGAGGGAAAAGAGCGGCCGGCGGTTAAGGAGGCCATCGAGGCAGACGGTGACCTGGCTCCGAAACAGAAACAAGCACTGATGGAGATCTACGAGAGCTTCGTCGGTGGAGAGGAGAGCACATGAAAACAGCAGAGAAGACGGTAAACGCCATCTTCGGCGCCCCGGTAGTTGCCTATCGACGGCTCAGCGAGGCCGGCCACAAGTTCGTTGGTGTCGCGACAAGCGAATTCGATGCCTGGGCCAAGGAGGGCACCAAGGTCCGCAAGCAGATCAACAAGAACCCGATCGTTTCGGAGATCAACACCCGTGTCGATCTCGACAACGTCTCGGATCGTGTCGGCAAGCTTCGGCACCAGATCGAGGACACGCTCGGCACGTGGCGTGAAGGATTCCGTCCCGAGAAGAGCACGGCCGCCAAAACGACGAAGAAGTCGCCGGCCAAGCGCGTAGCCAAGAAGGCAACCGCTAAGAAGTCAACGGCCACAACCACGGCCCGCAAGGTCGAGGTTGAGGCAGAAGAGACAGCCGACGTCTAGAACGTTGACCGTCTCTGGACGCAGAAAGCCCCCGGCGCCGCCGGGGGCTTTCGCAATTCTCAGGCGCTAACTAATGCCTAACCGCGGGCTTCAGTTTCTTGGCGTGGCGAATCCATCGATCCACCATCGACTCGGTAGGGAGCCTCCGCACCAGCTTCTTCTTTGTGTTGATCGTGACCATCTTCTTGGACAGGGCGGGAGCAGTACGGTTGCGAAGCTCCTTCACGCTGTCGACGCCTGCGGCTTCCAAGAGGTCCGAGTACTCCGAGCCGATCCCCTTGACCCGCATTAGGTCGGCCCGGTTTACCCATTCCAGCATCAATTTGTCGCTCAAACCGGTTGTCACCACGAGATCCTTGCGGCCCTTGCGAGTCCCTGCCTTCTTCAACAACGCCTCAGTCGTTCTCACGCCATTCTTGCGAAGCTTGGTCGCGAACTTGGGACCTATGCCTTCGATGCTGTCTATGGATGGCATTCCATTCCTTCCTTACTGCGGAGGCGAAAGCCCTTCATAGCCCGCCGGCGGAGAGAATAACGAATGCCACCCACCGACCCCAAGGGCAGCTACACGGGGCGCGGGGCATCGATGCGCCGTGGAGAAGAGCTCTCGACCCAGAAGTGGGCGGTCCACTCGGGGTGGGCGGTCAAGAGGCCCATCAGATTCGAGCGGTTGTCCACACCCATCAGCTTGGGCCATAGCACGCTGCCCAATACCAGCGGGAAGCCAGCGGTGTAGCGGTACCGCGCCACCACCGCCCCAGCCTCGTCCTCGGAGTGAAATGCCACCAAGTCGCGACATAGTTCCGCATCGGGCACCTCTTCGACTCCGAGAGCGATCAAAGCACCCTCTGCGTCGGGCATGGACCGGTCCAACCAGTCCAATGCGACATGAAGGGCCGACATGGCGCCCGACCTCCATTCGGAATCGATAATCACCTGAGCGTCGCCCAAATCAACGCGATCCAAGATCTCCTCGGCATGGGCACCAAGAACAACGACCACTTCCCCATCGGTGGCCGTCAGCAGCGAGGCCACGATTTCGGCCAAGTGTTCGCCGCTTACTTGATAAGGCACGCCATCCACTAGGACATCGTCGGCGGCGAGCACGAGTGCGGCATACACCTCAGGAAGCCTGATACGCCACTGGGAACCTGAGCAACGCACCCACGTGGCTGTCGGCCAGCGCGGTGTCGACGAACACATGTCGCACTCGGCCGCCCGACGCTTCGACAGCTCGACCGGCCGCATCCAACAAGTCCGGCGCCGGACGCATGTTGGCGGAGCAAGCCGGGCACACCGACGTCGGTTCGGCTGTGATCCAACCGCACGCCCCGCACTCCCAACCCTCTACGGAATCGCTTGTATCTATCACCAGCAGGTAGACGGCCTTTTGGTTAACCGCATCGATCACCCACCCCAAACCCAACACAGCCGATCCCCCGCCCTTGGCTGCGTCTATCAACTCGTTGACCAGGTTGCCCTGTTCCAATACGTCGTGGGCGGCCGCCAACTCGGCGCATCGTCCGCTCACCAAAGCTGGTGTCATGGTCCGCATATCTATCGGGAAAGTACCGGCCAAGAGCGGTCGGATGTCAGACCTCAACTCTGCAACCAGGCCATCGATGCTCTCCGATTGACCGCCCACCAACAACAAGTCGAATGGCTCTTCGGACATAAGACGCGACAACCTGGCAGCCGTATCTCGGAAGTGGCGGTGGGCGACCTCGTCCCCGTGACTGCGAACTTTCACCTCGTCGTAACCACCGAAGCCCCCGTAGTTGGACTTGCGCACTTCTTCCTCGTTCATCTGCTCCCAGTGCTCCAAACGTCCGAACCGGAACTCGAAGATCTCTGCTCGTCTGCGATCGAGAACCACTGCGCAATAGCGATGAAGCTCCGACAGCATGGCGCGCAGCGGCCTCACGTAAGGACGATCGCTGAGGACGGCCCGATCGCGCGCCGGTGCCGGAAGGTCGATCCGCCCGAAAAGATCGGCGCCCGTGCACGCGAAGACAGCCACGCCTTGGCCGCCGTCGCCAGTGAGCCGCTCCCCGAGTCCCAGGATCCGATCGACATCGGCGGTAACCGATCTGCCAGCCGCCCGAGATAACTCGCTCGATTGTTCGAGGATCGGCTTGAGCAGCGTCTTGAGCCTGGCTGTCGAGCCGCGCACCGGACCGTCCTGACCAAGGAAGAGAGACAAGACGGGGAACCCGTCCGTTCGCAAAGCCTCGATCCGGTCGACCTCCGCTTCGTCGAGCTCAATGCGGCCCATCGCTTTCACCCTATCGCGTCCAAGGGGAACGGGTAGAGGCGTTAGCTCTTATCGGTCAACGACCATCCCCACGATGTAGGCCTTGCCACCGATGTACTCGTAGAAGACCATCCACGAGTTCAAGCTACCGGGCTCCCCGAAAGACCGGTAGTGGAAGTTGAAGAAGTAGGTCGGAATCAAGGCGGAGACAAGAGTGGGGTTGTCTGCATATGACTCACGGCCGTGGCCACTGTGCTCTGCGATGAACGGTGCCGCCACCATTTGTCGGAACGAACCGGATATCGATTCGGTACCGCCGGCTGGCCACACACGCTGCTCATCAAGCAACGCTGGATCGTTCATATCTCCCATGTGGATCGGAGCGTGGCCGGCGCCATAGATGACGTACAGGCCACGCGGTGCCACTGCTTTGCCGAGCGGCGCCGATGCTGCCAAGGCATCAGCCAAACGTTTCGCCAGAGCCTCGGGACGTTCGTCGTCGACGAACGCCTGAGTGCTCAACTGCTGGGTCAGGTAGAAACTATCCACCCAGCCGTTGCCAGCCGGCGTTTCAACCTGGATCCAGACCTTGCCGAACGCCTGGTGGGGCCGTCCGATAGAGCGGATATATCGAGATGTTGGCGCGAAGCTGTACACGGTCCCCGAATTAGGATCGGCTTCCTCGTGCACTGGCAGCATCGATTCGCGGTCCAACATCACGATCGACCACAGTCTCTTCGAACCGCCTAGGAACGGCAGCAGTCGCACCCACCTCAGACTCAGGACCATGGCCCACAACAGCGCCAAACCCAGGAAGATCAAGGGCACCCGCAGTGTTTCGAGCGACTGGAAGAAGGCACTCGAAAGCAGCTCGAGCCCAGGTATCGACGTGATCGGACCAAAGGACTGTCCAGCGATCGATCCCAAGTCCGTGCCGACGCTGTCACCCAGATCGGTGGCTGTGTCCAATGCGGCTCTGGTCACCGTGATGACGATGTCGGCCTGGGAGACCCCGCCTTGACCGTCGATGAGGGTGTATGTCAGGACATCGGTGCCTACGAATCCAGGGCGTGGCGTGTAGCTAACGGTCCCGTCAAGGTGCATGACCACCGAGCCATGGGGTCGTCCGAACACCGAGGTCACCGTCAGGGTGTCGTTCTCCGGATCGAAGTCGTTGAAAAGTACCGGGATCACGATCTCTGCGTAGCTGTCAACCACGATGAAGTCGATCTTGGCGACAGGGCTGTCGTTAACAGACAGGACCTCGATGGTCGCGGTTGCCGTGTCCCTCCGTCCGAGCTCGTCAACGATGGTGTAGGAGAATGACACCTCTCCGTACCAGTCCGCAGGCGGAACGAAAGTGACAGTTCCGTCGGCGTTGAGCGTCAGCTCTCCAATCGCAACCGGGCCGACAGAGACGATCGAGAAGCTGTCTCTCTCGGCGTCGGTGTCGTTGGTCATGGGCCTGAACACACCCACGGTGTCCTCATCCATTGTGAACCCGTCGTCCACTGCTTTCGGGCCAACGTTCGTCGTAGTCATTTTGATTGTGATGGTGGCGGTGTCGACGCCGCCCTTGCCGTCGTCAACCCTGACCACGAACGAATCGGTACCCAAGTAGCCGGGGTTCGGCGTGTAGCTGAAGTCGGGTCCCGACCCAGAAACCGATCCGTGCGTCGGAGGTGTGATGATCGTGAACGTCAACGGGTCGAGGTCTGGGTCCGTTGCCACAACCGTCACCGAGGCTGGAGCCCAGTCAACAGAAGTTGCCGATGTGTTAGACGCGGTCGGTGCCCGGTTGTCATCGTCGATGGTCCACGTGAAGCTCACCGAGGCAGTGCCGCCGGCTCCGTCGTCTACGGTCACAGTCACCAGGTACGTTCCGGCTGCAGTTAGCGGAGGGATGCCGGACATGACACCAGTCGCGGCATCGATCGCTATCCCGGGTGGCAGCCCCACCGCACTCCAGGTTGGGACAAGGCCATCATCAATATCGGTCGCCGACGGCGTTACGACTCCGAAGGTGCCCTCGAGCGTGCCGATGTCCGAGATGGGATCGAGCACAGGTGGAGTGTTGACACCGGTGACGGTGATGGTGACACGTGCCACGTTGGAGGTGTTGCCATCCGTGTCGGTGGCGGTGTAGTCGAAGCTGACGTCG
>JAOTWH010000116.1 GCA_029863035.1 Acidimicrobiia bacterium
GTCCTCCTCGGCGGCTACCTCGTGTTCTCCCTCATACGTGACCGCGGCCAAGTGAAGCTGCGCAGCAGATGGATGTTGGTGCTATCTGGTGTACGCAAGGGCTACGTGGTGGCTCGGCGTCGTTTGCTCGGCACTCGTTCGGGGACAATCGAGCACGAACACGGACACGCTGCAGTTGAAAACCTTCACCACGCAACCCCTACCGACCATCCCGACGGCGAGGACAGTGCTAAGTGGCGAGCACCTGCTCACCGCCACGCCCACAGTCATGATCTGGCTCAGGAGCCTTTCGTCGATTATGGAAAGGGAACATCGATCGGAGTCGGGATGCTGCATGGCATCGGTGCCGAGACACCGACCCAGGTATTGGTCTTCCTGGCTGCCGCTGATGCCGGAGGGACGGCAGCCGGCATATCGGTACTGATTGCTTTCCTGATAGGGCTCTTCGCCGCCAATACCGCGATCACCGTTGGCGCTTCCTACGGGTTCCTCAACGCCGCCAAGCGGCCGCGGCTGCGAGTAGCTCTCGCCGGTGTGACGGCAACTGTCAGTCTGGCGATCGGAGTATTGCTCATCGTTGGCCAAGACGCCCTGCTCCCAGCACTTCTCGTCGGCTAGCAACCATCTCTAGGGTCGGGTCTGTGAGGTACCTCGACGCCGCCGCCCTGAGACAAGCACTGCCGATGAGCGCGGCCATCGAAGCCATGGAGTTGGCATTCAGCGATGATCGCGAGGTGCCCCAGCGAGTACAGCTCGGGCCGTCGCTCTTCATGCCGGCTCGAGTCGGCTCTCACAGCGGAATCAAGGTTGTCTCCACCGTTCCCGGCAACCCGGTGGGGGTCGTGATGGCGTTCGGCGGGGACGGTTCACCGATCGGGTTGGTTGATGGTGCCACCCTCACTGCTATTCGCACTGCCGCCGGTGCCGGGTTGGCCACTCGGCTGCTCGCCGCCGAGGGAGCGAAGGTGCTGGCCATGCTCGGCGCCGGAGCCATGGCCGCCGACCAGGTCGCCGCTGTGGCCGAAGTGCGATCGATAGAGCGGGTCGTTGTGTGGAGCCGCCAACTGGCCAACGCCCAGCGCCTGGCTGATCAAGTGCAAGGCGAAGCCGTAGCTACGGCCGACGAAGCAGTGTCCCAGGCCGACATCGTGAGCTGCGCCACTCCGTCACGCACACCTCTATTTGGCGCTGGCTCCGTATCGGAGCCCGTCCATATCAACGCGGTGGGCGCCTTTACACCCGACATGATCGAAGTGCCACCGGAGTTGACCGCTAAAGCCTTCATCGTGGTGGACGACGTCGACGCCGCGGCTGTCGAAGCAGGCGACCTCATCCAAGCCGACCGACAACCCGATGCCACCGTCGGGGACTTGCTGGCCGGCCGGATACGGCCGCCGGATGGCCAGGTGACCCTCTTCAAGTCGGTAGGCATCGGCAGCCAGGACACGGCTGCAGCCGTTGCCGCTCTCGAAAGGGCAGCCGAATTGGATCTGGGGACCGTCCTCTAGACGCCGAGGATCTGTTTAGATGCATCCAGCGATCCCTGGATGAAGTCGGCCACCAGCCGCTGCTGCGCCTCGGAAGGTCCCGGCATGGCCGAAGACGGAAGCACTGCCCCCACCCAACCCTCGGTGTTCCACTCACCTACCTCAAGATCGGGCAGCTTGGCTGTGTCCGGCGCAGGCCACGGGGTCACAAACCAATAGGGCTCATCGATCCCGTTATCACCAAGCGCCATTCCAAGGTTGACCGAACGGGCTTGCTCGGGGTCGGCGTCCTTATCGATGGACCACAGCGTTGACATGTCGAGGTGGTGCGGCCACAGGGATACCTCGCTGGCACCGTCCAAAGACCTGCTCTCCGCTCCCAACAGGCAATCGGCGTTGGCGAAGTGCTTAGACAGCTCACGCAGTGCCCGCGGATCGGCGTCGATGGTGGCTCCTTCCCCCACCGGGTGGCTCGGCAGATCGCTTCGCACGTCGTCCAGGCCTGGCGGGGACCCGGCGTGTGCCTCGATGACTTCTCCCAGCCAGGCCAGCCCGGCATCGATCGTTGTTTTTGGCAGGGGGAGCTGGTCCAAGGTGGCCAAAGACTCATCGAGCAAGGCCAGTGTCAGATCGGCTGGGCGAAGCGCGACGCGTAGGCCCGAGGCGAATCTGGCGCCTGCCAGTTGACGACCGGTATCGATCCAGGCCAGCGCGGTGTGGCGGTAGTCGTCCTCCGGCTCGGCCAACACTTTGCCAGGCGCCGCAGCCAGCTGGCATGACCAATGCAGCTGCAAACGGGCGTCCGTCAACGCGCGGGGCGAAACCGCCCCCAACTGCTGCCAACCAGACATGCCTTCAGGCTAGGGAGTCGGTTTTGAGGAAGTCCTCGATCTTGGTGTTGGCCGACTCCGATACCTGGGCCGTCAGATCCTGCAATGCTCGCGCTATCGCCAGCTCTTCGCCGATAACGGGAAGGCTGGGGTCAGTGGGACGCCTGCGCGCCTTTCCGATCGACTCGAAATGGTCGCCCCGCACATTGAGAATCGCATGAACAGCCGTGTCGGTGCTGTCCTCCATGACGTGGAGTGTCAGGGTGAGGTCAGACTCCATGAATCCTCCTTCACTAAGAGCTTCAACGGAAAAACCCAGCCGCTGTAGGGCCGTTAGTCCCTGTGGAGGGAGCCTTCCAGGAATTCCACCAACACCTCGTTGAACTCATTCATGACTTCGAGACTTGGCAGGTGGGCGGTCCCCTCCAGTTCCACCGCCGGCGGCTTTTGCGAATTCGGTCACCGCACGAGGCTAGGCGTCGGGAATCCGCACCCCAGGGTTGAGCAGCCCATCTGGGTCGAGATCGTTCTTTATGGCGCGCAACGCCTCGATCCAATCCGGGCTCTCCGAAAGCGAGAGCCAGCGTGACTTGGACGCTCCCACGCCGTGCTCGCCAACAATGCTGCCCCCCAGAGCAGCTACAGCTTTCAACACGGCAGCATCAAAGCTGTCGTCAGCGGGATCGGGGCCAACAGCGTTGATATGCACGCCGCCATCCCCCAGGTGACCGAACACGAAGCACTCAGCCGGAAGCCGTTCCAGGGCTGCGCAAAGCTCGTTGAGGCGATCCGGAGCTAGCCGAACGTCGAGCTTGTGATGTACCCCCAACGCGTCGATGGCCTCTGTGTGGGCGTGCCGCCATCGCCACAATCGCTGACGCTCGGAGCCATCCTGAGCTATCGCCGACGCGGCAGCCTGATCCAGAACCGGTGCCAGGAGGTCGAGGCCGTTAGCTCCGCTCGCTTCGAAGATCGCTACAGCCGCCTGGTCAACCGGCGACGCGATGCCGAAATAGCTCGCTACCTGTTGCAGAGATCGCCGGGTCATGATCTCCGCTGCTTCCAGCTGCGACGGGTCGAGAGAGGCAAAGGCGTTCACCGCCAGGTCGATGGACTCAAACCCGACCATGGCCGTCGTCACGCTTTTCGGCAATGGGTGGAGATTCAGCACAAGCCTTGTGATCACTGCAAGCGTTCCCTCCGACCCGGCTAACCGCTTCTTCCAGCCATCGGTGCCGTCGAGGTCTTCGACCACTGTGCCGTCTGCCAGTACCGCCTCCACTCCGCCGACCTGACGCTCCATTGGCCCGAAGCGAAAGGCGTGGGCACCTCGAGCGTTGGTGGCGAGCAGGCCGCCAACGGTTGCCGAATCACGCGAGGCGATGTCGATGGCCAGGCGCTCCCCGAGAGAGAGCGCCGCCTGCTGTGCCTCCGCCAGCGGCACTCCCGCTCCGGCAAGCAACTGACCTCTTTGGATCTCAATGCCTTCCATGGCTTTGGTGGTGAGCAGGACCGAGCCATCGCGAGGGATGCCTCCCCCAACCAGGCCCGTGTTGCCACCCTGAGCAACTACAGCGACGTCGGCCCGCCGGCAGGCGGCAAGCACTGCTGCCACCTGACTCGAATCCGACGGCCTGGCGATGGCGCTGGCCCGTCCTCGGAATCGGCCAGTCCAGTCGACCTCGTAGCTGGTCCGTTGATCGGCATCGATCAACACGTTGGCCTCCCCCAGCGCTTGCGCCAGATCGGTCAGCAGGTTCATGTCTGCACTACAACGCCGCTGGCCGAGATAATGGCGATGTCTCCCGACACCAGGGTCCCGTAGACGTCCGCGTCAACCACCACCACGGGACATGAGGTCTCATATAGAAGGGCGGCAACCAGCGACCCGAGCACAACGATCTCGTCTGGCTCGCCGAGGACGATCCCGCTTGGGCCGTTGCCCGCCCTGATCGCCTCGGCCAACACGCTGGCGGATGAGCTGGAGCCGCGGCCGTGAGCCATGGCAACGATCTTTCCGGCGATATTGGTTCCGAGTTGGGGATGGCGGACATCGATTATCTCTCCGGATTCCGCATCGAGACCGCCCCAGAAACTCAACGGTTCCTCCAGAACGACCAGCTCTCCGGCCGCTTCGCCATCTACCAATAGCCTTTGGTCACTCACCCCAGTCTCCTGACAGGACGATCTCGCCAGCCAACGCCGAATCGATGCAATCTCGGGTAGAGCCGAACGCCACGTCCATGCCCAGATTGGTCGGAGCGTAGAAGGCCCACTTGGCGGAGTTGGTCATGAGCACTCCGGCTTTCGCTTCAACGATCGGTGTGATGTAAGTGCAAGTGTCTGTGACGATCTTCACCCCAGAGTTGGTGAGGTCATCCTCCCAACCACGCGCCGTCGCGGCGGCGAGCACGTCGCGACCCGTCGATACGTACACCTCGCATTTGACCGTCTCGCCCCGAAACGCCTCTGCCAGTTCCTCGAGCTCGCTCAGCGAGGCATGGGGCGTCCCCATGTTGACAGCCGCCAGAGGACCGCTGACCTGGGTCGACAGGACGCTGCGGGCCTCGTCGAGCTGGGGCATGGAGACATCGATCACCCGTTGTGGCGTCCGGCCTCCCAGTGCGGTGTGCGTGTCTGGCGCCTCGGGAGTGGATCCCGCAAGGTGGATCAGAGCCACCGCGCCGGACGACGCTGCCGCAGCCCCCAATGCCTTGATGCGATCTTCCGAAACCCCGGGCGGTAGACCCGAGATCACGGCCACCTCGTTGTCGAGCACCTCGCCCGAGATGTGGCCGAGCACCGCGTATAAGAGCTCAGAGTCCAAGACATCGTCAGCGACGCCATCGAAACGGATCTCGGTCGTCGCCAGACGGGGTTCGTCTAAGTGAAGGCCAGCAGCCGGGACTCGCCCAGTGATGGCAGAGCAGATATCGATGAAGTCGCCATATCGATTAGTGCGGGCACCGAGGGCGCTGTTGGCGAACACGATGGCGTTGGACTCGGCCCATACGATCTGGTCACCGAGGCCAGGACGCTCGGCGAGCTGATAGGGGGCACAGGTCCAGGTAGGCCGACAGCCCATGGCCTCGTACGCGTCCATCAGACGACGAGCTTGGGCGGCTGTCTCCGCATCCCCCCGATACAGCTCGGGGTGAAGCAAGTCGAGCGACGACACGTTCAGCGTGGATGGGATGGCTACCTCTCCACCGCCAGACGCCAACATCTCTGCGAACTCGAGGCCGGCCAAGCCGTGGTAGAGACAGCTATCGATGTGAGCCGACGAGGCCTCGAGCAGCCGCTCGGCTCCCATCACCTCGGCGATCTTCACCACTACCCCTATGGCGATCTTCTGGGCCGGCGTTCCCTCCCCTGCCGCCAGCCCTGCTTCGAATTCCGTTAGCTGTACCACCTGGGCGACGCTAGCTGTGGCGGCGTTACGACTGGTAACTTTGCCGTCATGAACCCGATCAGAAACATTCTTCTATGGGCCTCTGAGAGCGAAACCTTGCGACGGCGCGTGTCCAAATGGCCCTTCGTGAAGAGAGCCTTGCGTCAGTTCATGCCAGGCGAGCGCTTTGATGATGCCATAGCCGCTGCTCATCAACTCAAGAACCAAGGTCTTTTGACGACGTTCTCCGAGCTCGGCGAACATCTCACGGATATCTCTGAGGCGGACGCTGTCACCGACCATTACCTCGATGTGTACGACAGATCTGCTGCCGAGGGCTTGAGGTCGGAGGTGTCGCTCAAGCTGACCCATCTCGGGCTAGACCTCGACAAGGAGCGTTGTGCCAAACACCTCGACCGCCTCGCAGCCAAGGCCTCCGAACACAACACCTGGCTGTGGATCGACATGGAGTCGAGTGAGTACGTCGACACGACATTGGACCTGTACCACCAGGTGATGGCAAACCATGACAACGTCGGCATTTGCCTGCAGGCGTACCTGCACCGCACACCTTCCGATGTCGAAGCTCTATTGCCGCTGAAGCCCGGCATCCGGTTGGTGAAGGGCGCATACAAAGAACCGGCTTCGGTTGTGGTGCGCGGCAAGAAGGCGGTGGACCATGCCTACTTCACTGTGGGCGCTCGCCTTCTGACCGCAGCTCGCGACGGCGACGTGCGCCTGGGATTAGGGACGCACGATGTTGACCTCATCGAGAAGCTCGATGTGCTGGCCTCGGCCGCCGCGGTGCCCCGCGACAGCTACGAAGTGCAGATGCTCTACGGCATCCGTACCGCCGATCAGTTGCGTCTGGCCGGTGATGGGCACCTCGTGCGCACAGTCATTGGCTACGGCGAGGCTTGGTACCCGTGGTACGTGCGCCGCCTGGCAGAGAAGCCTGGAAATCTCTGGTTCGTATTGCGAAACGTATTCGGCCAACCCCCCACTGTCGACTGAGCAGTGCGGCGCCGCGATACCTAGGGTCATCTCATGGATCTGTACGCAAGAGTGAACATCTTGGGCGGCCATGCCGTTCGGCTGCCAAAAGGCGACGTAGAAGAAGCCATCACCCTCGACGCCTCACCGCTGGCTCGGGCCATGGGATGGATCGAGAAAGGCGCCGACCGACTGCATATCGTCGACCTCGACGCAGCCGCCTACAGCGACGACAAGAACCGCCCCCTGGTCGACGAACTCATCGCGGCGGTCGATGTCCAGGTGCAGGTGGCGGGCGGAGTGAGGACCGAGGCCGAAGCAGTGCGTCTCATCGATGCTGGGGCCTGGCGGGTGGTAATGGGAACCGCTGCCCTGGTCGACCAGAACTTGACGTGGGATCTGTGCCGCATGAACCCCGGGAGGATCGCCATCAGCCTCGATGCGCTACCCGACGGCGAATTGGTGATCAGGGGCTGGAAAGAGAACAGCGGTCGT
>JAOTWH010000006.1 GCA_029863035.1 Acidimicrobiia bacterium
CACGATCGTCCCACTGCGACCGACAACCGGGATGAACACTGTGGCTCCCCGCTCGTCCTCAACCGTGAAGGCGGCTCCGGCCGCAGCGGCCGCGATCACCGTGGCATCTGGATGTGATTCCAGGCCTATGACCGCGCCGTTCGTTAGCAACACCGACACCCTGTCGTTCCCGGCGGCATCCAGGATGGCCTGAACAGTTGCGGGTGACACGCCCTCGGCCACAGATTCGGCGACGGCAACTCCCGTGGCGACGCCCTGAGCAGCCTGCTCTGCATCGGCCAGGGCACCGTCGCGCGCTTGTGATCTCACCGATAATGCGAGTGGGACGATGAAGGCGATAGCCACCATCGACGTAACGGCAGCAGCCACGAGGTTGAGGCGTTGTCTCACGCGTCCGGGTCGACGAGCTTGACGCCAACGCCGTGGACCGTCCGGAGATAGCGCGGAGCGGCTGCGGTTTCGCCGAGTTTCCTCCGCAACCATGACAGATGGACGTCGACGGTCTTTTCGCCGCCTCCATAGGGCTGGCGCCACACCTCTGCCATGAGTTCTCGTTTGGAAACCACCGTGTCGGGACGTCCCGCCAGGAAGGCCAGGACGTCGAACTCCTTCGGGCTCAGATCCAGCTCCTCGCCTGCCATGGTGGCGACCCGCCCAGCGACATCAACTCGCAGCGCCCCAACAACGATGGGGCCACCCTCCACGTCGCCCGACGTACGCCGCAGCACCGCCCTAACTCGAGCCGTCAGTTGTTCCCCCGAGAAAGGCTTGACGAGGTAATCGTCGGCACCGGCGTTCAATGTGCCGACGATCTCGTCGTCATTGCCGCGGGCCGTCGCCACGATGATGGGGACCTCGCTCACAGCCCTGATCATCTTGAGCAGCTCGGCGCCGTCGAGGTCCGGCAACCCAAGATCAAGGATCACTACATCCGGGCGATGGTCGACAACATGTTGCAGGCCTTCCATGGCCACAGCGACGGAGGCCACACCGTGCCCTTCGGCCGAAAGCACTCGGGCGATCAGCTCCCGGATGCGGACGTCGTCCTCGATGATCAGCACGTTGGCCACCGCGTCACGATAGGTGGTGGCTTAACACTCAACTTCAGTCTTAGGCATTCCATAACTTCACCTTGGGGTCTCGATACACAGGGGCGTGCGACAATTGGGGGGTGAAGAGATCAGCGATAGTCGGTGCGTGGCTGGTGGCAACCGCTTTGGCGGTCGGCATCGGGATCGGGGCTGTGCAACTTGCCGGCGCCCAGGTGACCGACGACCCCGTTCATCCTCTGTCGGCGGATGAGGTCCCAACCAAGCCATCGCAGGCGCAAGTCACCGTCCCCCTTCCGACCACAACAACCGTTCCGCCGTCGACGACTGTGCCCGGGTCGTCGCCAACGACGACGCAGGCTGGGGCGCCTGCAACGACCGCCCCAAATACTCCGTCGACGACGGTGCCTGGGACGGCCTCAACCACCTCGACGGTGCCTTCTACCACGCCTTCGACAACGGCCGCTCCCCAATCCCAGGTCACGGTGTACCAGCTCGTTGGGGGGTCTGTGGCGATCGAATCCTCGCCCGGCGTCGTCAATCTGGTGTGGGCAACGCCCAACGCCGGATTCAGCGTGGAGGTCGAATCTGGCGGGCCGAACGAGGTCCAGGTCGACTTCGAGAGCGGCTCTCACAAGTCCAAGTTCAGAGCCAGTTGGTCTGGCGGAGTGCTCGATATCGAACAACGCGAGGAGGCCGACGATTAACTCGAAGACGCCCACCAAAGGTAATCGGAGTTCGAAACGGCGTCTGCCGTTCACGCCGTCGTTCCTGATCGGGTTGCTGCTGGTTCCTGCTTCGGCGGTTGCCGCCAACGTGCTGATCGCCTCAACCCCGGCCGAGCCAGAGCTTCAGGTTCAGGCATTTCCCGAGGCCCTGGTCGACTACTACACGCCTGGGCCGAACGCTGCCCCGGTCGAGGCGACGGCACCTACCACGGCTCCGACCGAGGCCACCGATGCGGACCTGGCGTTGGCTTGCGGCTCCGAAGGTCTCGCCCTCGTCGAGAAAGAGGCAGCCGAGACCACCTCGGATATCGAGGTGGCTGCACTCGCCGCGTTGCGGACGATTTGTCAAGAAGTTGGCATTCCGCTGCCATTGCCGCCCGAGCTTCCGCCCATCATCCAGACCGTCACGATTCAAGCTGCGGGTGGCAGCGCGGCTTCTGCCGTGACCGCGTCGCAGGAGAGCGATGCAGATCATGACGACCACGACGGCGAGGAAGAGCACGAGGAAGAGCACGAGGAAGAAGACGATGACTGACGGCGCGATCTCCAACGAGTGCGCCGAGGCTTCGTCTCAACCCACGAGGCTCTGAGATCTCCATGCCGAAGAAGAACCTCGACATCGGGCCTCTGGTGGTGGCCATCACCGTGGCTCTGATCGGCGGCCTGCCGCTGGTTTGGCTGTTATCGAGTACCGACTCGCCAGCCCCGGTGTCTGCGGTCGCATCGATTCCGGTTGAAACCACCATCTCTGACCATGGCCGGGTCAGCATGCAACTCGCTGCCCCCGAACCCGAGGTAGAGAGCGCCGATCTTCACCCTGCCGTCGTCCGGGTACTTCAGTCGAAAGGGCTGGCTCAATCCGTTGGGCGCAAACGACTCGAGTCACTATTGGCTGAGTCCGTGCTCGATGTCCTCATCTCTAACGATGTAGTGCTGACAGTTCCCGATGGTGGCGAATTTGACCAGTCACAGCCGCCGGCGGGACTCGAATGATCCTCAAGCGACTCTTTCCGACTCGTTGGGCGCGGATCACAGCCTGGACCGGTGCCGCCATCACCTGGGTTGTGACGGTGTTGGCCACTCAAACGGTCGCTTCCTCTTCCGCCGAGCCGGCCACCCTTGATATCGCCCCACCGGAAGATCCAGCGCTCTCACAGGTCACCCAGCCGATCGAAGTGATCCCCACACCTCCCGAGGACGGACTGCTGATTATCCGATTCACGCCGGCGCCTCCGCCTCCTCGCCGGGTGATAACCCAGACTTTGGTCGTGGGTGGAGGGGGCGCTTCGGCACCCCCTGGCCAGAACACCACAGTGCAGAGCGCAGGCTCATGATCGGAACTACGTTCCGCGCCATGGGCACCGACGTCGCCATCGTCACAGCAGACGACCCGGCGACAGAAGCCACTAGGGAACTATTCCAACGAGTCGAGGCCCGGTGCAGTCGTTTCCGAGAGGACAGCGAGCTCACTGCCATCAATATGGCTGCTGGTGATCATGTCGAGCTCTCCCCTTTCATGGAGAAGCTCCTCGCTATTGCAGCTGAGCTGCGTGATCGCACCGGTGGGCTGGTTGACGCTGGCCTGGGCGGTGCGGTAGCGGCCTGGGGATACGATCGAACGTTCGAAGAGGTCGTCGATCGCGACACGGCACCCACCGCCCTTCTCGACCATCCCAACTGGCACCTAGATGGGCATACCCTGATACGAGAACCCAGCGTGGCCATGGACCTCGGCGGCATCGCCAAGGGATGGACATGCGACCGGGCGGTAGAACAGGGCCTAGCCGTGATGGTCTCGGCCGGTGGCGATGTGCGCTCTGCCGATTCCGACACGCAAGTCGAGATCATGGATCCATGGGATGGCATCGCGGCTGTGGTGCCGCTGGGAGTGGGGGCACTCGCCACCAGTTCCATCACTCGCCGCCGCTGGCAGGTCGGCGAGACCGCTGCCCACCACCTCATCGACCCCAGAACCTTGGCTCCGGCAGTGACGCCGGTGCTCAGTGCTTCGGTGGTGGCACCAACTGCCGTCGAGGCCGAGGCCGGCGCCAAAGCGGTGCTCCTGCAGGGTGCTGACGGTCTCGCCTGGGCAGCCACTCAGCCTTGGATCGAGGGTGCGCTCGTCGTGTGGCAAGACGGCAGTGTCTATGCCACGACCGGGATGGAGATAGCGGCATGATCGATATCAACTTTGAGTGGCTTCTTATCAGGGGTTCGGGAATCGTGGCGTTCGCGCTGCTGGCGGCGTCGAGCATCTGGGGCCTACTGCTGTCGAGCAAGCTCTTGGGAAGAAGAGTCGGAGCCAAGCCGCTCACCTGGGTTCATGAAGCACTCGGCATCGGCGCCCTGCTGGCGACAGGGCTGCATATGGCGGCTCTGGTTGCCGATAACTACTTCTTCTACGGGCCGCGAGAGCTGCTGTTACCGGGCGCATCGACCTACCGACCCCTGGCGGTGGCATGGGGCGTCGTCGCCTTCTATGCCCTGTTCCTTGTTACCGCGTCGTTCTACGTTCGTCCGCTAATCGGGCAGACCGTCTGGAAGGCGATCCATTACCTGTCCTTCGGAACCTTCCTGGCCGCTGGCATCCATGGGATTACCGCCGGCGCCGACACCACCAACCCCGCGGTGATGTCCATGTACGTGGGCAGTTTCGCCATCGTGACTCTGCTGGTGGTGTTTCGTGCGGACAAGGACGAAGCCGAGGCCGCCGCCCCAAGGCGGCCGAGCCGACCCCGCGCCGAGGCGAGCACCGCAGAAGGTCGTCCCTAGCCGAGGCTGTTGAGCGAAACAGCCGATCCAGTGGGTGATCACCGAGTCGGGATGGGCTCGCTTGTACTGCCGAATTCCTCTGGCCCGAGCTTTGCCCGTTGGGCAAGATGGGGATGGTGAAGGGAGATTCGGATGAGCATCCGCATGGACCCCGACACAAAGCAGGTAGTGATTGAGGGCGAGGGGGCCGATCTGTGGCGACGCGTCACCGGACGGCTAGCCGACTTGGCATTGTGGGCAGTGCTACTTCTCTTGCTAGCGGCGTTCACCGGATCTGACGCCGGTGACGAGATGATCTACCCGGTCTGGTTCTACCCCGCTGTGGCTTTGGCACCGATCACGTACGAGGCCGTCACTGTGCGCTGGCGACACGGCCAAACGCTCGGCAAAACCTGGGCCGGGACTCGTGTAATCACGCTTTCAGGCGATACTCCGGGATTGATGCGAGCCACCGTTCGAGCTGCTTTGACGTGGCCATTCGTGGTGATCGCAACAGATGATCAACTCGGCGCAATGCTGCAGATTCCGGCCATTGTCGTTTTCGCCGCGATATTCGCAGTGGCGGTGGTGAATCCTCGGCGTCGGGGTCTGCATGACCTGGCCGCCGGGACGATCGTCATCGCAGCTTCTACTCGACAAGCCTGACGAAGCAGTACACCCCTTCGAAGACTCCGAAGGCGGGCCACATTCCCCAGACGAGAACCCAGTAGAACACGGTGTTCTCTCGGAACCTCAGGTCGCGGTCCCAGATGAATATCGTGATCGCCGTGTACCAGAACGGCACCGACGCAGCCAGAGCCAGCAGGAACCCCCAACGCTTGCCCAGCATCATGCCGATGCTGCCTGCTATCTGGAGCGGTGCCCAGAAGAACGGATCCGCCCAGGCGTAGCCCTGGTTGTAAGCGAAATAGGCCTTGGGGTCGGTGGCGCTGGGTTCGCCGCCGTAAACATTCTTGATTGTCCACTCACTGCGGGGGTGGATCGCGGCAACGACCTGCAGGCTCGCCAGCAGAAGAATGAGAACAAGCCCGGTGATGGCGACGATCCAGGTGAGCGCCGTTACTTCCACGCCGGCCTCCTCTTCACGACGAAAGTGCGACCGCGGCTGCGATGATCGTGATCAACCCCGTCACGCCCCACAGAGGGAGGAACATGTAGGCGGCCTTAACGGAACTGGGGGTGCCGATCCTCAGCCCGCGCCTTTGCATCTCGAGCCGAGCCAGGACACCGCGCCCTCCGAAGTACGCGTACACCGCTCCCCCCACCAGTCCGAAGTAGGTCCACACCGAGGCGTCCAAAATGAGCAGTATCCCGGCAACGAGAAGGGTCCACAGCGTGAATGTGTCCCACAGTGCCTCGGCCCGGATGTCGGCCCAATACACCGGCTCAACTTCGTCCTTCGCCTCGGTCAAGCCCAGCCGGACCGCCGTCTCTGGTGCCGACCACGAAACGGTCTGCCCACCCCAGGCCAGCAGCGACAGCACAACGACCACGATGCCCCAGGCGACTCCCATTTGGGTCCATGGTTTCAACCAGGGCTCTACAGCGATAGGGACATAGGTCACAGTGCTTTCGACCCTGGTGGTCAATTGGCCGACCCCTCAACATGACTCAGTGTCGAGCGAAGTATCCATGGAATACCGACATACTCAATACGCGCGTCTGGGATGGTGGCTCATCGCCGCGGCGCTAGTGGCGGCGGGTTTGGCCGTTGAGGCCTTGTTCGACGGGCCAGTGCTGTTGGCGGCAGCTGCTATCGCTGTCGTCGCTGGGCCATTCATCGCGGCGCTCAGTCGCTTAACGGTGGACGTGGATGAAAGTTCACTGAGGGCGTGGTACGGGTGGGGCTGGCCCCGCAAGACGCTTCACCTCAGTGCAGCCCAATCAGCTCGGGCCGTTCGCAACCGCTGGTGGTATGGATTCGGGATCTTTTGGATGCCGCATGGCACCGTGTGGAACGTATGGGGCCTGGAGGCCATCGAGATTGGGCTGGCGAGCGGTCGAGTGCTCCGTGTCGGTACCGACGAACCCGAGGCTCTGCTTGCCGCGCTTCAAGGGCGTGTCCCAGTCAGCCAAGCCGCATCGGACGAGGGTCAACCGCCTACTTGAGCCTCTTGCGTTCGCTCTCGCTGAGCCGGCGCTTTCTCACCCGGATGGCACCCGGCGTTACCTCGACCAGCTCGTCGTCTGCGATCCACTCGATGGCTAACTCCAAGGTGAGATCGCGCGGTGGCTTGAGCTTGATCGCATCGTCGGTGGAATGGGTGCGGATGTTGGTGAGTTGTTTGCCCTTGGTGGGGTTGACGTGCATTTCTTCAGCCCGGGTCGACTCGCCGATGATCATGCCTTCGTAGACACCGATACCTGGTTCGACGAACAGTTCCCCCCGCTTCTGGAGGTTGTCCAGCGCGAACCCCGTTGTGTCACCCATGCGGTCGGCGATCATGGCGCCCCCGGTGCGATGGGGCAGCTCGCCAGCCCATGGCATCCACCCCGCATGGTGCTGGTGTACCAGGGCGGTGCCGCGGGTGGCCGTCATCAGCAGCGATCGAAAGCCCAATAGCCCTCGGGCCGGCGCCTCGAGGGTTACCACGGTTCTCCCTGCATCACCAGGCCGCAAATCCATCACTTGGCCTTTGCGGGGGGCGATGGCCTGAGTCACCGTGCCCACGTGCTCATCCGGAACATCGACGACGGCACGCTCCACCGGCTCGTGGGGCTTGCCGTCGACCTCGCGGATGATCACCTCTGGGCGGCTCACCTGAAGCTCGAAGCCCTCGCGACGCATGGTCTCGATCAGTACGGCGAGTTGCAGCTCGCCACGGCCGGCCACCTCGATCACCTCGGGTGACGCGGTGTTGCCGATGCGGATCGACACATTGCCCAGCACCTCGCGATCGAGGCGGTCCCGGATCTGGCGCGATGTGAGGAACTTGCCCTCGCGTCCCGAGAGCGGCGAGGTGTTCACGCCAAATGTCATGCGCAGCACCGGCTCATCAACTTCAAGTCGCGGCAATGGTCGCGGATCGGTTGGGTCGGCAAGGGTGTCGCCGATCTCCACCTCTGGGAAACCTGCGATGACGAACAGGTCGCCGGCGGTCCGTTCATCGACGTCCGCCCGGTGCAAACCGGCGAATCCCATGAGCTGGGTGAGACTTCGCCTCAGCGGTGGCTCCTCTTCGTTGGAGTGGCACAGTGCAACCTTGTCTCCGCTGCGCAAGGTGCCCTGGACAACGCGACCTATCGCAAGGCGACCCAGGTAGTCCGATGCGTCCAGGTTGGTGACCAGAGCCTGAAGCGGGGCATCGGAATCGCCAGCAGGTGCCGGGATCGTCTCGACGATGGCATCAAGCAGAGGGCCGAGATCGGCGTCCGCGTCTGGGATTCCGATTCCGGCCATCGCCCGTCCCTGGCGAGCGATCGAGGAGATGATGGGGAACTCGATGTGCTCGTCCGACGCATCCAGATCGAAGAACAACTGATAGACCTCGTCGACCACCTCGGCCATCCTGGCGTCGGGACGATCGACCTTGTTGATGACGACCACCGCCGGCAACTTCAGAGCTAAGGCCTTCGATAGGACGTAGCGGGTTTGGGGCATAGGTCCCTCGGAGCTGTCCACCAGCAGCAGCACGCCGTCGACCATCGCCAGGGCTCGCTCCACCTCACCCCCGAAGTCGGCGTGGCCCGGCGTGTCGACCAGGTTGATCTTTGTTCCCTTCCACTCCACCGAAGCGGCCTTGGCGAGGATGGTGATGCCTCGCTCACGCTCCTGATCGCTTGAGTCCATGACTCGGTCGACCCGCGTCTCATGTGATGAGAACACGCCTGTGGCGCCGAGCATGGCATCGACCAGTGTGGTCTTGCCGTGGTCGACGTGCGCGATCAATGCGACGTTGCGAAAGGGGGCTCCGGACATGGAACCCAGCAGGGTAATGGACGTCCGCTACTGGTTAGGCCTGCTCCAGCTGAGTCGATCCCACCTTCGACGCTAGCTTTCAAGAGCCGTCCCGTAAGGCCAGTCAATGGGCTATCCCCTGCCTATCCAGAGGCGACGTCGTCGGCGTCGCCGCACCATCCTTCTGATCGCGACCCTCGTGGTCGTGGTTCTTGCCGCCCTCATCCTTCGCTTCGTTACGCAGCGCCAGGCTGTGAGCGACTACCTCGAAGCAGCCCGCGAGGTCGCCTTCACGTACGCGGGACTTGGGGTTCGGGCTAACACACTGGTCGCCGGCCTTGAAGGAGCCGACCGCTCGTCGCTGCTTGAGGTGCTCACCAACACCGCCGCCGAGGCCAACGAGGCGTCCGACACCTACCACGCCTTCGCGGTGCCAAGCGACGCCAAGACTCAAGACGGGTTCCTGAGCGTCGCTGTTGAGTCGTGGCGCACCGGTCTGGTGGGGTTCGACGAGGGCGTAAAGGCGGTTCTGGAGGATCCATCCGATCCCATCGGCATCCAGAGCCTCGATGCTTCGTTTCTCAACTTCCGGGTGGGGGATCGGGCCTATCTGCTATTCCTCGAGTCGATACCAGACCTCGACGACAACACCGAAGCCCGGCCCTATCCCGAAGTGGAGTTCTTGCCGCTGGAGCTAGAGGGGCGCTTCGACGCCCCGCTCATCGCCGAGCGGCTCCAGGCTCTGGAAGATCTGGTTGCCTACCACGACCTGGCGTTGTCGGACCTGGCCTTCGATCCCGTCCCCACCGGGGAGCGGGAAGGTCAGATCGAGATTCCGTTCTCCGCCACGCTCGATCTCAGTGTGATCGTGGTGAACCGGGGCAACGAGCCCGAATCCGACGTAACAGTTCGACTCAGGCTCATCGAAGGCTCAGATGTCGTTGTGGACGAGCGGTCAGAGACGATCGTTGCCCTCGAGCCCGGCGAGGCCATCGCCGTCGCCTTCCCCGACCTGGCGGTGCGGCCGGGCCAGTTCTATGAGGCCGTGCTCACGGTCGATTTACAGATCGACGACGATCCCACATCGAATAGGTTGTCCCAGGTGTTCTTCAGAAATGACTCGGCATGAGTGGCCTGGCGCTGGCTCTGGTGGCGGTGCTGGCTTTGGCGGTCCTGTGGCTGGCGGTATTGGTGTTGGCGCTACGGCGTCAGGTAGCGGCGGTCCCAGATGAGGGCGGTGTGTTCGAAGCTCTGCGCCAGCTCGACAACGAAGCGGCCCGCTCTGCCGCCATCTTGGCCGATCTCACCCCGCGGCTCGAACAGCTAGAGGCCACCCTCCCCCATGCGCTGCAGTACACCGCGGTCATCACCTATGACGCCTACGGCGATGTGTCTGGCAACCTCTCTCGTTCCATCGCACTGCTCGATGCCAACGGGAGCGGCCTGGTGGTGACCCTGCTGGTGGGGCGGGAACAGTCGCGCTGGTTCACCAAGGAGGTGCGCGACGGGCGCGGTTCGGAGCAGCTTTCGCCCGAGGAGCAGCGAGCAGTCAGTCGAGCGGCTGGCGGTACGATGCGGCGATGATCGACCCGGTCATCCTCCGCCAAGATCCAGATGCCTTCAAGGCCCACCTGGCCCGCCGCCACCTCGAGACCGACGTGGCGGCACTGGTCGAGCTAGACGGGGCCCGCCGCAAAGCCCGCACGGAGGCCGAAGAGCTGCGATCGCAGCAGAAGTCGTCCGGCAAGGAGATCGCCCGCCTGGACGGCGCCGACAAGGAAGCCGCCATCGCCGCTGCCGCCAAGCTGAGCGACCAATACAAGGCCTTGTCAGATGAGGCCGACGAGCTCGACGCCCGATTCCATGCCCTCTGGATCGGCATCCCCAACCTCACCCACGATTCCGTTCCCGACGGGGCGGGCGAGGACGAGAACGTGGAGATCAGCAAGTGGGGCGACCCCCCACAGTTCGACTTCGAGGTGAAGGACCACATCGACCTCGGCGAAGCGCTCGGCGTCATCGACGTGGAGAGAGGCGCCAAGGTGTCGGGTGCACGCTTCGCCTACCTCAAAGGCAACCTGGCGCTGATGGAGTTCGCCCTGGTCCGCTTCGCACTGGACAAGTTGTCGGCCGAAGGGTTCACCCCGGTCGTGCCGCCGGTCCTGGTACGCGAGGAGGCGCTGTTCGGCACCGGCTTCTTCCCGGAGGCTCGTGAGCAGGTCTACGCCATCCCCGAGGACGAGCTGTTCTTGGCCGGGACCGCCGAGATCCCGTTGGCCGCCATGCACGCCGACGAGATATTCGATGCCGCCTCCCTGCCGGTCCGCTACGTCGGCTTCTCAACCTGCTTCCGCCGTGAGGCCGGCACCTATGGCAAGGACACCAGGGGCATCTTCCGGGTGCACCAGTTCGACAAGGTCGAGATGTTCTCATTCGTCGATCCGGCCGCATCGTGGGACGAACACGATTTCCTGCTGTCTCAGGAAGAGGCCTTGGTGCAGGCGCTTGGTCTGCCGTATCGGGTGGTCAACGTCTGCGTCGGCGACCTTGGTGCTCCCGCCGCCAAGAAGTACGACATCGAGGCGTGGTTCCCCGGCCAGGACCGCTATCGAGAGCTGACCTCTTGTTCCAACACCACCGACTTCCAAGCCCGGCGCCTCAAGGCCCGCTTCAAAGGTGAGAACGGCACCGCCCTGGTCCACACGCTCAACGGCACGGTGTTCGCCATCGGCAGGACCTTGGTCGCCATCATGGAGAACTACCAACGAGCGGATGGCACTATCGCAGTACCCGAGGCGTTGGTGCCATACACCGGCTTCGAGGTCATCAGCTGAACGATCAGCGAGTCTTCGCCCACATCGCCAAGCGCTACGACCGGCTCAACAAGATCATGTCCCTTGGCCGTGACCAGGCCTGGCGACGAGCGGCGATCGCCCACCTGCCCCAGGGACGGGTGCTCGATCTTGGAGCGGGGACGGGTGCGGCTAACGAGGTACTGGGAGATCGGGAGGTGGTTGCGCTCGATCCGGAACCCAACATGTTGGGGCTGAATCCTGTCGAGCGCCGGGTGGTGGCGGTTGGCGAAGCCCTGCCCTTCAAAGACGCCAGCTTCGATGGAGTGTTCTCTGCGTTCGTGTTCCGCAACCTCACTTCGGTGCCGGACACGTTGGGGGAGATGGCACGAGTGCTTCGACCGGGCGGAGTGGCAGCAGTGGTCGGCCTGTCACGGCCGGAGGGATCGGTGGCGGCCAGAGTCCACCGCGCAGGCACCAAAGCTCTCCTCCCCGCGCTCGGCGCCACCATCGGCGCCCGCCAGGAGTACTCCTATCTACATGACAGTCTCGACAAGCTGCCACCGCCGCAGGAACTGTTCGCCGGGGGACCGCTGCGACTGGACAAGGTGTGGAGGATGGGCCCGCTCGGATTCGTCTATGGGGCGGTCCTGAGGCGGCGCTGACTGATACCGATTTCAATCTTCTCCATCGATACAACGCACAGCGTTGGTCGGTAGTAGGTTCCAACGCTGCGGAGTCGGCCGAGGGGAACTCGGGCTAGCCGCCCAACAGAACATCGGGATTTCCCGGGAGGAAGATTATGAGTACACGTAAGACATTGGCGACGCTGGTCGCATTCATCGGGCTCGTCGGCCTGGTTTTGGTGAACGTCGGAGGGGCGTCTGGCCTTCACGTCGACCCCGCGGACGACGTGTTGCGGCTTCACCTCGACAGCGACGGCGACTACTTCGAGCACGGCGATGACGTAGAGAGCGTGACGCAGATGCTCGACGAAAGCGGATGCGTGGTGGACGACGCAAGTCAAGAAGGACCACTGGTCTCCCTGTTGTCTGGAAGCACCAAGCCCGTCGGCCTCAGCTTCGATTCTCTAGGTATCAAGAGCCAGGGCCCCGGCCGCTCGTGTGGTCGGGTTGACGGAAGCGAAGAGTTCACGATCTCCATTAACAATGGGGAAGACCAAGTTCTCGAAGGCCTCAACGTGTACAAGATGGAGTTGGACATCGAAGCCAAGCAGGACGCCCGGCTCCGGGTCACCGTCAAGCTGGACGAGCTAGAGGTCGGCAGCTTCGAGCTGCGCAGCGGTGACAGCGTGGTGGCGGGTGAGGGCACCGAACCCGACCCGGGGACGCAATGGTTGGCCATCTCTACCTCGGCGGATCCGATCGCCAACTGCCTGGGACTCACTGACTCCGGACCTGACAACGGTGCCAGCGACAACTGTCGCTGGGTGGTCGAGTCGGATTTCCCGTTCGACGCCGTCACATTCACCGTGCTCGCCGGCGCGGCAGGCTTCGAAGGCGGAGAGGACGGAACGGCTGCGGCCACCTCCGGTTATGGCTCCGATTCGCTGTTCTTTCTCACCGACATCCCCACGCTGAACTGCGGCGATACGGTTGCGACCGGTGATGCTGTCGGTGAGCCGCTGGTTAGCGTTACCCGGCAGTTCCAGGACGGATGCAAGCTGAAGGATTACTTCCTTGGATCCTCTTCAACAAACCCGGTCGCTGGATCACAGTCGTTCACCTTCGAACCTACCGGTTCGGGGCCGGGCCAGGCCGGCGCTACCTATGACGTTTCGGTGATCTGGGTGGCGGAACCCGCCCTTCCGCAGCTGCCGGTGACCCAGATGGACTTCAACGGTGACGGCGACGCGAACGACGACCTAGAGGGTGATCTGGTTTGGTGCGATGGCACCACCGCCGCCCCGGTGTTGCCGTCGACCGGCGAGCCATGGTGCCGCTACGAACAGAACGTCCTTCTGGTCGGCACCGGCTTCGTCCAGATGACCGAACGGCTCATCGGCAGCCAGGATCCCAGCGGGTGGCGTTGATCTGAACTGAGTATCAGACGGGGGTGGGGCGGCCCACCCCCAGCCCGGTCAGCAACTTCGCCGCTTCCCGCTCGGCTGCCGGGTCGGGGTCGCCGATCTGCGATTTGAGGCGCAGCAGTAGCCCCTGTTCGTAGGCCAGATCGTGCTGGCGGGCATCGGCCAGCCCTGCCTCCAGGGCCTCCATCGCTTCGTCCGTTCGTCCCAACTTCGCCAGGACCGCAGCCCGAACCCGGCTGACGATTGCCCCCTGCCACACGAAGGTCCCGCCGTCTTTGGGGGCGGACTCGTCCAAGATGGCTAGCGCCCCCGTGGCGTCG
Organism: Acidimicrobiia bacterium; assembly: GCA_029863035.1. Next base: position 13,610 of record JAOTWH010000006.1, read on the forward strand.
CCCTGATAGAGCTTGCACTCGGCGAGGAAGGTGGCGGCGTCCGCCGCCGACATGTCTGTGATGCCAAGCTGGCGGGCCTGGTCCCAAGCTTGCTGTAGCACAGCATCGGCCTCGTCGAGGCGCCCCAGACCGGTGAGCGCCCTGCCCAGCTGGATCTGGCCAAAAGCGACACCGTCGAGGAATCCTGACGCCTGCAACACCCTGATGGCGTCACGCAGCAGCGGCTCGGCCTCGTCGAAGCGCTCTTGGTTGATCAGCACCTCGCCGATGTTCGATTCGGCATGAGCGGCGTGAACAGCGTTGCCTGCTCGTTGGAAGGCATCGCGCCCTGCCTCATACAGCCGAACTGCATTGTCCCAATCGCCGTCGAAATAGGCACCGATGCCTGCCGTCCCGATCACGATCGCCTGGGAACCAAGGTCGCCCAGCTCTTTGAAGATCGCCAATGCTCTGTTGCCGTATATGGCTTTGTCCGGTTGGCCCAGGAATAGGTGGGCCCAATCGAGACGCACGTAGGCAGATGCCAGTGCCTCTCGGTTGCCGGACGCCTCAGCCTGCGTCACCGCCTCCGCTGCTACCCGCAATGTCTCGTGGGGCTTCTCCTGGGCCTGATGAACCTGAGCGCGCGTAGCCAGAAGCTGGGCACGCACGTAGGCGGCGGAGTCGCCTTCATCGCGCAGCAGGCTCTCGGCCGTGGTGAGTTCCCTCAGGGCCAGCGAGTAGGCGCCACTCCGCTCCCTGGCCCGTGCCCGCTTGTAGAGCGACTGGGCACGCAGCACCGGGTCGTCGGAGACGAGCTGTGACGCTTTGCGGTAGGCGTCGAGAGAGGAGTCGAACAGGCCTGCGTCTTCCCTGGCGTCCCCCAGTCGAGTCCAAACCTCCGCTGCCTCGTGATCGGTCACCTTGGCGAGTCCCCCGGCAGCCTTCAGTGCCCTCTCGTAATGCTCTGATGCCTCGACGTTGGCGTACAGAGCGCGTGCCTTGTCGCCGGCGATACACCCGTAGTGCCAAGCCCGCTCGCGGTCCTCAGCCAAAGAGAAGTGCAGCGCCAACTGGTCGGCGGCCGCATCGGCAGACACGCCCGCCAGACGTTCGATGGCCAACCCGGTCCGTTGGTGAAGGTCTCGGCGGCGGCGGAATGGCAGCCCCTCGTAGGCCACATCTCGGATCAGGGCGTGGCGGAAACGCCACCTCCCCTCTCCATCCTCCTCCAGGAACTGTGCCAGGTCGTCCTGGGAGGTGCTGTCGAGAGCGACATCCTCCGTCTCCAAAAGGGCTTCGAGCACATCGACCCGAAAGCTCCTACCCAGAACAGAAGCGAAACGCAGCAGCTGATGAGGCAAAGGTGCCAGGGCGTCTATCTGGGCGTTGACTATGCCTTCGAGGTTCTCGGGCAGAGTGTCGGCCCCACCCGCCTCGCGCACCGCAGAAACGATCTCCTGCAAGAAGAGCGGATTGCCTCCGGCCTTTGTCACGATGGCTTCGATCTCGTGCGGACGTAGCGGCGTGCCCTCGGTTGCCACCTGCACCAGCTTTGACGATTCCTCCGGCGATAGTGTTTGCAGGGCTAACTCCTCGCCGGACGGTGTGAATCCACCGGCGTTGTCGCGGTGGGTGGCCACCAGCAGCCAGCCGTGGGATTTCGCCGCTTCGGCGAGCCGGTGCAGCAGGTGGACCGAAGCCTCGTCCATCCAGTGCGAATCCTCGGCCACAATGGCCAGAGGCCCGGGCGAGGTCAGCTCGAGAGTTCGCACTATGACATCGGCCACTCGGTCACGCCGGAACCGCGGCTCGATGTCGGCAACCTCCGGGGTGGTCTCGATGTCGATCTGTGTCACGTCGCCCAACAAGGGCAGCAGCGGAACCAGAGCAGGATCGAGCGCTCGGACCACAGATCGGAGCTGCTCAACCATCTCGGCCTGCCCGCCGGTTTCCACCCCCAACATCCTGCGCAGCTCGTCGCGGAAGGGTCGATACGGATTGGAGGAGCTGTAGGGCTCGGCCCGCAACTCCATCTTTGCCAAGCCGTTCCCCGAATCGAGTGCCTCAGACACCAGGCGGGATTTACCGACACCGGTTTCTCCCACCACCTGGAACACGGAGCCATGTCCCTCGTCCGCCTCCAACACCGCTTGTCGGAGTCGGGCTACCTGTGTGGCTCGGCCAACGAATGGAAGCTGGTATCGAGATTCCCGAATCCGGGTCCCCGTCTCTTCGTCCACCTGGAACGCCCGCACTGGGGCTGATTTGCCTTTGACCGAGAACGGCTCCAAGGCGGTGGTGGCAAACACGGTGGCGGATCGGTCGAGGACGGCAGGACTGGCATAGACCGCGCCGAGGGGCGCCGCCGCCATGAGGCGCGCTGCCAGGTTGACGCTGTCACCCATAACGGTGTAGGTCCTACGGACCTCTATTCCGATCTCGCCGGCAAAGATGTGACCGGTGTTCACCCCTATCGACAATGGAAGGGCCCCCGCTGCATCGCTGATGGATTTGAGGGTGCGCAACATGCGCCCTTCATCGTCGTCCTGAGTTGCCGGCACCCCCGTAACCAGGATGATCTTGCCGCCGTCCTGATCGACATCCGATGCCAAGAAGGTCACGCCTTCAGCCTCGGCGGCCGCCTGAACGGTGGTAACCAGGCCGAGCAGGGCGTCGCCAACAGGACCCGCCCCTTGTGCATCCAGCATGTCGTCGATGCCCGAGAAGCGGATGAAGCCGACGGTGGCGCGACGATGCTCCGCTTCGGTCGACGCTTCCCGTAAATAGGTACGAAGCGCGCTCGGCAGGCACATGGCGATGATGTCTTCGTTCAGCGACCCTGCGCGCGTTGGGGGGCCCGGTGCCTCACCGCGCGCTTTGCGCCAACGCAGCTTCCACCCCGGCCCTTTCCTGGCAGTTGCAGAGCCGGGCGGCAGGGCGGCCCTGGTCGCTGCTCCGACCAGGATCTCGCCGGGCGATGCTTCGTGCTCGAGGCCGGTCACCGCGCTGGCGGCCGGTCCGGTGATAATGAGCTCATGATGCGAGTCGCCGGCTCGGAACAGGTCGATCGCTCCCGAGTGCACGCCCACAGACATCCTCAATCCGAGACGGCCCACCGACGTGGGGCGCTGGGCGCTGGCTCGCAGCGCCGCGTTCATCTCAACGGCCGCGCTACAGGCTCGGGATGGATGGTCCTCGCCGCTGAACGCCAATAGCAAGGCATCGCCGCCGAATTTCAAAAGGGTTCCACCGCGCCCTAATGCCAACTCGAGCATCTCGCCGAACACGGTGTTGAGGTGGTCGGTTAGCTCCTCGGTCCCGATCCTTCCCAGACTGGCCAGGCGCTCCGATAGGTTGGTGAAGCCCGATATGTCCACAAGACACAGCGTGCCCTCGATCTGTTGGTACTTCTCGGAGCCCGCGTCGAGCTCCCAGCGCCGCAGCAGCCTGGGAACGTAAGGCGCCAAAGATCGGCGCACCGGTGTCTGTTTTGGCTCCCCCATGGTTGGTTCGACTCTAGGCAATGTTCATATTTTCGCGCTTTGGGTGGCGGCTCCATGCCAACCACAGTTGGCTGCTGAACCCGGTTGCCCGGGAGGCAACCCTCAACCTGCGTTGGCCCAAGTCTCCGACATCTCGTTGATTTCGGTGTCGCGCTCGGTCACGCCGTGATGACCATTCCCTCGTGGGCGGCCGATACATCGGGGAACCGAGCCCGAGCGCGCTCAACGATGTCATCGATCTGGTCGTCGGTGCGCCATGGATCGTGGCTCGTCAGCACCAGGCTCCTGACGCCAGCGTCGCTGGCCATCGTGACGGCATCCTCCCAGGTGCTGTGACCCCAGCCCCGGTGCGGCTCGTAGTCCTCCGGGGTGTATTGGGCGTCATGGATCAGTATGTCCGCCCCGTCCGCCAATTCCTTCAGCGCGGCGTCGGATGCGAGGTCCCCAGCTTCGTGATCAGAAGCGATGACGATCGAACTACCGGAGTGGGAGAAGCGGTAGCCGACCACGCCCTGCGGGTGATGCAGGCGGGCATGTGAGATATCGATCCCACCCACTGTCAGCGGCCCTTCTTCCAGCTCGACGTACTTTTTCGTGGACTGCGTCTCCTCCACCGCCACCGGGAAGAACGGTGGCTTGAATGTGGTGGCGATGGCCTCTTGCAGCGACATGCCCTCCGGGTGATGCCCATAGAAGGTGAAGCTGTTGCCTTCCTCGTAGAACGGCCGGAAGAACTGAAGGCCCTGGATGTGATCGAAGTGATAGTGGGTCATGAACACCGGCCATTCATTCACGCCGAAGTCGGCGGCCTTCACCAGTGCCGTGCCGCAATCGACCAGCAACAGCGTCTGGCCGGCGGTCACGGTGAACGAGGTAGTCGACCCTCCATAACGGGCGTAGTTGTCGCCCGACACCGGCATCGAACCGCGAGCCCCCAGCACTGTTAGAGAAAGTTCGGCCACAGCGAAAAGCTACACGGTCTGGACGTCGACTCGCCAAGTAGTCTCCGTCGCCGGCATGGAGGGAAGAGTTTGAAGCTGACAGCACTGCGACCGCCTCGGTTGCGCACTGCAGAGACCGAGGCAGAGCACCGGTCGGCCACCTGGCTCGAACTGTTCTACGACCTCGTCTTCGTCGTCGCCGTTGCTGCACTGGGCCATCGCCTGCTGGTCGATCACGACTGGGCCGGCGCCCTCACCTTCGCCGGGCTGTTCGTTCCCCTGTGGTGGTCGTGGGCCAGCTTCACTTTCTACGCCGATCGTTACGACACCGACGACCTGGGCCAACGACTGTTGGCTGTGGCCCAGATGGTGGCGATTGCCCTGATGGCCGCTTCCATCAGCGGCGAGTCGGAATCGGCGGCAGGTTTCGCGGTTGCCTTTGTCCTCTCTCGGCTGGTGCTGTTGACCATGTACACCCGGGCCTATCGCCATGTCCCCGGTACCAGGCAGCTGGTGGGCGGTTATCTACGCGGCTTCACCCTGGGTGGAGCCTTCTGGGTGGCCTCCATATGGGTGCCAGATCCGACCCGCTTCGTGCTGTGGGGCATTGGCCTAGCTATCGACTTCGTCACCCCGTACATCCTGCGCAGGGTGCAAGCCGCGGCACCGATGTCGAAGTCGCACCTCCCCGAGCGCTTCGGCCTGTTCACCATCCTCGTTCTTGGTGAATCGATCGCCGCGGTCGTCGCTGGCCTAAGCGAGATCGGCTGGGAGGCGGCCACCACCTTTGGAGCAGTGGTCGGTGTCATCACCGCCAGTGGGCTGTGGTGGATCTACTTCGACAACCTCGAGGGCAGCGTCGTGCGCCGCCGTGCCGAGCAACGCACCGCATGGAAGCCGACAGTTTGGATCTACAGCCATTTGCCGCTTGCCCTCGGTCTCACTGCGGCGGGCATCGGCCTCGAGTTCCTCGTCGCCCAAGAAAGCCACGCCGTCCGCTGGGTAGCCATCGGCGGCATGGCAACCGCACTGTTCGCCATGGGCATCATCCACTTCGCCACCGAGCGGGAAGGTGGACGCGATGTCACTCAGGCTCAGATCAGGTTGGTCGCCGTGGCAGTGGTCCTGGTCCTCGGCCTAGTCAGCGAGTCGTGGTCGCCCAACGTGTTGCTGGTAGCCCTGGCCTTGGTAGCCATATCCCAAGCGGTAACGGACCTGGTGATAACGGGGGAGTAGCGCTTCCCTCCTGCTCCTGGGACGGACAAGGGTTGCCGCGTTGGAGGAGAAGCGCGCTAGATGCAGCCTTCGACGTCCATCGAGGGATGATCTTGCTCTTACCCCAAGATGCGCTCGAGAACATCCTTCTGCTCCAAGAGCTGGGCGCGAGTTGCATTCGGATCGTTCCTCACGTTTTCGGCAGCGAGCAACGCCGCACCGAATGTGCTGTCTTCCAGGTCGTCGCCGTCCGTGTCAACGGGTTGGTCCAGCGCGATCGAGCCGTTGGCGAAGTTCAGCCAGGCTGTCAGCAGCTTCCTGTCGAACAGCTCCTCTGCAGAGCCTTTGTTCTGGTTCACGAAGAGGATGTCGACGGCATCGGCCCGCGTGAGCAGTGTGTTGAAAACCGTTGATAGGAGCACCGCTACGTCGAGGTAGCAGGTCAGTGTCGCCGATGTGAATGAGTTCGGATTCTTGGGCCGGTATTGGTTCATCCACCATCCGGACCCTCGCAGGCGCGTGCCGTTGCCGAGGATCACGACGATGGCCTGGTCGGAGCCATAACCCCCGTCGTCGTCGGCTGCCGATACGTCGGCCGTGTATACGCACGCATCGCCGTACGTGTGTGACGCCGACTCAACGAACCCGCGCGGTTGCACCGATGGACTCAGAAGCGGATCAGGATTCGGAGGATTCACGAATGACGTGATGATCGACGCAGTGCCATCGTCCCAATCCCACCGCATGGTGAGGTCGTCGGAGCCCGGGTCGGCGAAAGCGACTTCGACGGTCGCGGGATCGCCGGCATGGTGGATGTACACCGACACGCCGTCGTAGACCGTCTGACCCAACGGCGCGATCGCGACCAGTGGGTCAACGTTGTCGACTACCGCGTTGGCAGTAGTGCAGGTTGTCGTGTCATCGTCAGAGACACACACCGCAACGACGAACGTCCCATCGTCTCCGTACGTGTGGGTGGTGTCGAAGGAGAGCGTTGCATTCGGCCGGGCGTTCTCGACGGCCCCGGCGAGCGGTTGCGGTCCGGCACCGTCGCCCCAGTCGACGGCGGCGGTCAACGGGTCGAGCCAGCCCGGGTCCGAAGCGTCACCCGAGAGGACAACGGTGCCGCCTTCGACAGACGATGCGATCGGATCGAGCGCGACCGCCGGTGCAACGTTGGACACGGCGCCCGTCGCGGTGTCGGTGTCGCTGAGCCCCGCGCCATTGGTTACGCGAAGGCCAACAGTGAACGCGCCGTCCTGTCCGACGAGTGCGAAGACGGGGTTCGGGCCGGTGGCGTCGTCGTACTCTCCGTCGCTGTCGAGGTCCCACTCGTAGAGCAGGGCGCCGATCGAAGGATCGGTACCGGCGGACGACAGACCTCCATTCAGCGTGACATCAGTTCCCTCCGTCGTCGTGTAGGGGCCGCCGGCATCCGCGCTGGGCTCACACACAGCCGGGACGTCCGTGGCCGGAACGACGGTTTCCTGGTCCGCCGACGTGGACGCGCTGAGGCCCATCTCTCTACCGGCAAAGACACGCCAGATGAGGCACTGGTGGGCGCCACCATTATTGATGAAATCGGCCGCCAGGATGCCATCGCGAGCATCGAGGAAATTCGCTTTGGGCGGTGTCGTGTTCTTGATCCCGTCGATGACCAGCTGTTCCGTTCGGTTCTTGCCTACCGCTGCGCCATAGTCGTCGACGAAGGCAGTGCGCAGATCCCACAACGGCGCAGTCCAGATTTCGCCGTCACGGTGTGGCTCGCAGCGGTTGGGGGTATCGGCGAGTGTGCACAGGTCGGAGTACACGAGGGGCGTGTTGTCGTATGCGTATAGGGGGCAACCGGTGGTCGAATTGCTACACACATAATCGCCAGCGACGGGATCATCCCAGATCGAGGTGCCGTAGAAATCGCTCCAACCTTCACCGAGTGCCCACGTCTGCTCGTCCTCCGGCAGGCCCTGTCCTGCCAGGAGCCGGTCCCCAACGCCGTGGGTGTACTCGTGGGTGACGAGGTCGGCATCCATGGCGCCGTCGACGAAGCCGACGTTGAGCTCCATGCGCGGCCGAGCGCCGTCGGCGGGCGTCTGCGTATTCGAGCCTTCTCGTAGATCTGGGGCCAGGGAGAACGAGTTGTGGACCTCGACCAGCATTCCGTCGCCACCAGAACCGCCTCGACCGAAGTTGTCGTCCTGGAAGTTGCCGGCGGCCTCGTCGAACCCGAGCTCGTAGAAGTAGTCGTGCAGCCAGTTGACGCGGTAGAACGCCTGAGCGATGGCAGCGTCGCGATCGGTCGTCACGTCCGTGCCCCCGCTGGTGACGTAGGCGTCGGTGAAGTTGTAGATGAATCGCTGGTATTCGGGGTCACCGAACGGCGGCGTCTGGGGTTGGTAGTCGGCGATGTCGTCGTTGTCGCGGTCCTCATAAGCGTGGGCATTGTTGCCTGACGTGGTGCGATCCGTGACCCAGCCTGCGTTGTTGAACGAAGCTCCCGTGAGGGGAACGATTTGTTGGCTCCCCAAGTTCGGGTTCTGCACCGTGAAGACATTGGCTTCGGGGGCGTGGGCTTCGAAGGTACTCCGGTGCAGCACGTCCGACGTCTGGGCATCGATCACCATCTCGTACCAGCCGGAGTCGGTCTCCAATGACACCTTCCAGCCGAGCCGCGCAGGCTGATCCGCCGGCATCGGGTACGTCACAAGCTCGGTCCTGATCGGCTGTGGTTGGCCGATACGGCTCGCCAGCGAATTGGCGAACACCGTCGTGCCCGACGGCCCCGGTTCCTGGGTGATGATCGTGAGCGCGTTATCCGTCTGGATGTCGATGCTGTGCCCGGCCGCCCACACCGCCTCTTGGGCTGTCAACTTGGGGACTTCGTCGACTCGCGCCCCCGGGAAGAACGCTCCACCGGCGATAACGACTCGACCCTCCCGGTCGAGAGTCAACTTGATCAAGGAGCCGTAAACGACCCGGCCTTGATCGACCTGCTGGAGTTGGACATGCAGAGCGCCGTTGTGAGCCGTGCGGTACTCCTTCAGAGGCTGCAGATTCTCGAGATCGGTCGGGCTCAGATTGAAAAGCGTGGCGTGCTCGCGCAGGAAATCCATCGCCGTGGTGTTGGGGCCCGTCAGGGCGGCGCCGTAACGCATCACCACGGCGGGGACACCATGTTGCGTATCCCATCGGACCGTCGCTCCAGGCATGGCCTCGAGCGCGTCGATCTGGGCAGGAGTCGGGTCGAGGCGCACGTTCATCGACGACCGGGCGTCGATGGTTGGGTAGGGGAGGGTTTGTGATATCGCGGCGACGTCGCTGCGAAAGACCGGCGCGACCAAGCCGGCGACGAGCGCAACCGCAATTAGGAGTACGCCGCTACGCAGCGGTCGTAACGGGTGCCTTCGAACACTGCCTGGCGCAGGAACGGGAATCGAAGGGGCTGTGATCGCTCCAGTCGCCATTGCTGCCGCATACCCTCGCATCATGGACCTCCCTCTCCCAGGCTCCGCTGACGCCCCCAATCCTTCTGAGTGGCGCATCGAACAGATGCAAATAATGAAGCGCTATCACGCGCACCACCGACAGTGGCTGGCGGTTTCCTTGGTGACCAGGGTCATAAGTCCCATGTCCGCCCGCGCTGCGCCAAAGCCAATTATCTGACCGATCGTCCGAGCAGCTGGGAAATCATCGCCGGGCACCACTGCGCGGCGCTCTCTTCCCCTTTACCGACCGAAGACTCTTTCCCTCTCCCGCCCGAAGGGTGGGGGAGGTGCCGAAGTGCTCGGAGAGCACGTAGGCGGAGGGAGCTGATGTTCGAGGCCGCAGGCCGCGGCTACCCCTTCGCCGGTCGAGCACACGACCGGACGGTGACCAGGCTTTCGGTGGCGCCGACCGCTCTCATGATGCCGGGTTGGAAGACCTGCTGAACCTCGACACATATCTCGTCCCTGGTGGAGGTTGCGGCGACCACACGCCCATCCCGGCTGCGGATGGCTAGCGCTAACTCGACTGCTGCCAGCTCCGCGGCAGATGGATCAAGGGCAAGAACGCCCACCCTCGCATCCTGCTCGTCGATCATCGCCGCTCCTGCGTCGGCACCGGCATCGGCGACGTATGCAACCTCGCGATAGGCACCGCCCCAACGGCCGAGATCGATGCCGACCCCGATCATCATGAGGCCACCCATCATGAGCAGCGCTACGGCGGGCAAGACCGATCCCCTGTCTTTCATCGATTACTCCGAAACGGGCTCATACGAGCTGACGCCTCACCTGCGATCGTGATAGTCACCGGGCTTCCCTCCGGTCCGACGAGCGGAATCTGCGCTTCCACTCTGACTACCACGTCAGACCCGCGCATCCACGCCGATACCGAAGCGTCTGGCTTGAGGTCGACTACAAGAGACTCGGCGAGCTCCGCATCCCCATGGTGGGCTGCGAAAAGTGCGGCACTTTGAGCGATCTCTGTCAGCTCATCTCCCGTGGACTGAATCCGGGCCGCTGCCGATGTGACCTGAAGCAAGAGCAGGGCCGCTATGAATCCAACGACGATCGACTCGATGACGGCGCTGCCGCGACTCATGGCGGTTGTACCAGCGGCGACTTGGCTCTGACCTCCATCGGAACAGTCGCCCAGTTCGGTCCTGGGGGAGTCCAGCGAAACGTTGCCGCCACGTCGACGGTGGATTCGTTGACTTGAATCGTCACGGCGATCTCTGATGATCCGGGAACCGTGCCTTCGAGCATCGAGATCAGGCTGGATTCTTCCGCGGCGAGGTCTGCTCCAGCCTGCGAAGCAGATCGAGCTGAAGCGCCCACCGCGGCTTCGGCGGCGTTGCGAGCCATCAACAACATCCCGGCTTGGACGACCAGAACCAGGAGAAGGAACGCGATGCCGAGACCTATGAGACCTTCGACAATCGCTGATCCTCGGTCTCGGTCTAGAAGAATCCGGCGACCTGATTCGAAATCGACGACCACAGCGAGCCGGCCGTGTTCCGGATCTCTGGCAGTAGGAAGGCGATAACCAACACGACGACCGCCGCCATCCCAAGCCATTCGACAGTCGTGGTGCCTCTTTCGCTTTTGATCATGTCGCTCCTTTCAAGTTCCGACAGAGAGTTGTTTGAGGCCTTCAAGAGCTGGATAGATGAGGAAGAGGAGCGTTGCTGGGATCATCAACGCCAAGATGGGCCCATAGGTCGATAGCGCCCTTCGTCCGCCCTCGGTCGTTGCGGATCGTTCAAGAGAGGCCCGGTAATCGGCGGCGAGGGCGGAAAGGGAATCGGCGAGCCGACCGCCTGCCTCATGTGCATTCGCCAACATCGAGTAGAGCCGGCTCGCTTCGGGAAGGACCGTCTCGCGGGTTAAACCTTGAAGAGCTTCCGGCAAGCCGGTCCCCTCGCTGTGCGTAGCCAGTGCCCGTGCCAGCTCTTCCGACCCCACGCCTCTGGCGGCCCGGGTGAATCGGTCGAGCGAGGTGGCGATAGATTCTCCGGCAAGGATGTGAAGGGTGACCGCGTCGACGACGGTCGGAAGTTCGAGGGAAAGTCGTCGTGCCCGACCCTCTCTTCTCTTTGTGATCCACATGTTCAGGGCGAGTGCCCCAGCTAGGGCGCCGGTTAGTCCCAGCCCCGGAGTTGAACGCCCTTGACCGGTGAGGAAGAGATCTCCTTGCGCCAGAAGGATCCCCACGCCAGCGCCGCCGGCCGCCGCCCACGCCCTCCGAAGGTTGAGCTCCGATCGGGACCAGTCGAGTCCTGCCTGTACGAGATCGATGTCGACGGCACCTTGCGCCTGCGATTCGACCCGGCGCAGGGGTCGGAGGTAAGCCCCCACGCGATCGACCAGCTTGGGACCAGGCGCCGATATCACGATGGCTAATACGGCCAACCCCGCCGCTGCCGCAGCTATGACTCTCACGTGAAGACCCTCGGTGGCTTGGCGAGCGTTGCCGTTCTGCGGGCGCCGAGATATCCGATGGAGGTAGCGACGAGGCCAATCATGATGACAGTTGTTCCGCGATTCGTCCGGTAGGCCGCAGCCGCTTGCGGGTTCGTGGATACGGTCAGAACCAGTAGCAACCAAGGGGCGAGGAGGGCGATCAGCGCCGTCAATCGCTGTTGGGTGAGCATGGCTTCTATCGATCGCCGAAGGCGTAACTCGTCGGCGAGGGTGTTTCCTAGGCCGGCCAGTATCTCGGCAACTCGACCCCCGCCAGTCACCTGGGCTGTGGCGACAGTCGCCAGTACGCGGTCAGAAAGCGGATCTGCGAGCAAACCCCGAACCGCAGAGACGGCTTCGTCGAACCGCATACCCGTCGACAACCTCTCCTCAATCGAGTCCACAACCGAATCGAATTCGTCTCCGAGGTGCCTGCCCGTCGTTATGAATGCTTCCTGGAGGGGAACTCCTGAGGCCAGCCTGGTGCGAAGGATGGCCAGGAAGTCGGGCCATTTCTCCGCCATGCGTTGACTGCGACGTCGTCTCTGGAGCGACGTAGCGCTCATGGTGGTGAAGACGGCCAAAACTGCAACGGCGAAACTCGCTATGGCTACCCCGGTTATGGCCAGAATCACCAAGAAGGAGACGCCAGCGGCAAGCAACGCCTTTCCTGCCTCTCCTTTGCTCATTGCGGGGCGGGCCAGGGAGATCGGCTGATGAACGGTTCCGCCGACCATGATCCAAACGGCGAGAGCGGCGATGAGGGCAGCTGTGCCTCTCATGTGGGCCAAACCATGCCGGCATCCGAATAGTCGGTTCGGTTAATCGGAGGCGTTCCCTGCCAGCGGAGCGAATCCTGTTCCCATCGGAATAGGGCCTGAGTCGTGAATACGTTTCGGTCCAGCTGATCGGGTATCGCTGCGATCTCCTCAACCCGTCTATTGGGACCTTGGCGCCGAACGAAGACCACCAGATCGTGGACCGTGGCGGCTGCCTGTCTGACGAATTCCACCGAGATGTTGTCTCCGGCAAGTACGCAGTAGCTGACGACCTTGTCCAGAGCTTCTCGTGCGGAGTTGGCGTGCAGCGTCGCCATCCCCGAGCACCCGGCGTTGAGTGCAAGCAGCAGATCGAGAGCCTCTGGTCCTCGGACCTCTCCCACCACCATGCGGTCCGGTCGTTGTCTAAGGGCTTCCCGGACAAGGTCGCGGAGGGTTATCTCGCCCCCGCCATCTAGCCCGCTTTGGCGAGTTTGCATCTGGGTGATATCTGGATGGTCGGATTGGATCTCGAAGACCTCCTCGCACGTCACAACCCTCTGGTCATTAGGCACCTCGTTCAGGAGGCAGTTGATCAAGGTGGTCTTGCCGGCGCCGGGCGCACCAGCCACAAGGATCGTCTTCCCGGCCCGAACCGCCGATGCGAGGAACTGCGCTGCCAGGGGAGTCAGCGAACCAAGCTCGACCAGCTTGTCGAGCCGTTCCGCAGCCAGCACGAACTTGCGGATCTGGATGTTGAGTCGGTCGGCGTGCGTTACAGGGGGTCCGGTGATGTGGATTCGACTCCCGTCGCTCATCTGTGCCGAGACGATCGGGTTGGCTAGGTCGAGTCGCCGGCCCGTGCCGCTGAGGAGCTGGTCCGCGATGCGCTTTACTGAAGCTAGGTCTGACACCTCAGGAAGCAGGTGCTTAACACCGTCTTTCACCACGAAGGTTCTCTTGCCACCCAGCACGATTATCTCCTCGACCCGGTTGTCGTCCAGGAGGGGTGCTAAGAAGCCGTAGCGCGACGTGGTCATGTGGGAATCTCGAGGTGTGCAAGGGCTTTCCGTAACCCCCAATCGGGAGGTGCCGCCGTCGGTGCAGCATCCATGATCTTCTTGCTGTGAGGTACCACGGCCACTGGTTCGAGGCCGGTCCACTTGCGAGCCGCGTTGATCGAGTCTTGGATTGTTGACCGAGAGACCTTGTTCAGCACCAGAGCTGGCGGCGGTCCCGCCCACTCGGCTGCAACTCGGGCACCGCGCACGAGGCCCCGCGGAGTCCCGTCAACGACCAACACCGCATGGTCGGATCTCTTAACCAAAGGGTCCTCGCCGAGGTTCGGCTCGAGATCCATAACCGTCACATTGAATGCTGCGCGAGATGCCTCGACGACGTCGTCCACCAAAGCCGAGCTCAGCCGGCCCTCCCCCGGGCGGTGGGATCCGACCACCATCGAGATCGCTCCGAAGTGGTGAGAGTCGCTCTTGTCGAAGGCGCCTTGAAGTCGTATTCGCTCGGCTACGTCGCTCAGGTCCGGTCGCGGTGGCCGTCCAGTACGGATGGCAAGGGCCGGGGCATCCAAGTCGAGGTCGATAAGCGCGACATCGGTGGTGGAGGCCCAGTTCCACGCGAGAGCAAGAGCTGTCTCCGACCGCCCAGGTGCGCCGCGGGCCCCGGTCACAGCAACTAGTTGGCCCTGAGGCTGTGTTGGCTCGCCCGAGTTGTTGAGGGCCATCAAACGAGCGGTCTGGATTATCTCAGCCGCTGTCGCATCATCCGCCAAGATGGCGTGGGCTCCTCCCGTCTCCAGCAACAAACGGGCCGGGCGATCCGCGACGGGATGTAGACCGATCACCCTGAGGCCCTTTCTGCGCCATGAGGCGATGGCTGCAGCCGTCACCCATGACGTCTCGGCACCGGCCACGATGATGTCTACGTCTTTGATGTGGCTGTCGATGTCACTTGGCTGGTACGCCCTCAAGACCAAGCGGATAGCGGCCGTCTCTCGCGCCACCGCTACGAGGTTTCCCTCCCAGTCCCGTGCCGACAGGATGGTGGCGACGCGTGGGATCACGGAGTTACCTGCACGATGTCCAACTCGCCCGATCGTGAGGCTTTGGCCAGGGCTGCAGCCAGCGTGTCGTCGACAGCCAGAACCAGGCTGACCTCGCCCAGCGATATCCCCGAGCGTTCGTCCATGGAGGTCTCGACTACGAAGACGTCTGAGGCCAAGAGCTCCGTTACGGGCGTCTCGTCAATTGAAGACGGCCAGGTCACGTAGATGTCAACCGAGTCGCCCGTCGTAACCAGACCGAGAACGGCGTGAGATCTCTCGACTCCGATCGAGATGAGGTTGCCAGCACTAAGGAGTTCAGGCGGTCGCAATAGAGACGGCAGCAAAGGCTCGCCTGCGGAAAGTGACACTCCGACGGTCCAGCCCTCGATGTCACCAAGTCCAGAGCCTTCCACGAGGCCGCTCGAGGAGGCAACCTCACGGGTAGCGACCATGCCACTTTCAAGTGGCTGCCCTGACGGGATATCCGACGCTGCCACAAGGACAGAGATTGTGG